>JAPKBI010000293.1 GCA_028823475.1 Halioglobus sp.
ATCGAGAAATACTTGAAGAGCAGGGTGTTGATGCGTTGATCGACAATCTTGGTAAAAAGAATGCTGACTATTTTTTAGGTGTTTGCGCTACATCCTCAGAGCCTGAGCAAATGGTGGGTAATGCCCCTTGCTAAGTAAAGTCGATATTAGCGCTGTTCGGCCCTTTACTGTGGTCAGCAAGTACTCTCCTGCAGGTGATCAGCCCACGGCGATCAAAGGGCTGGTTGAGGGTTTGCAGAACGGTCTCTCAGGTCAGACATTATTAGGCGTCACCGGTTCTGGTAAGACTTTTACGGTCGCTAAGGTCATCGAGGAAGTGCAACGTCCAACCATTGTGTTGGTGCACAACAAAACCTTGGCTGCACAGCTTTATGGCGAGTTTAAAAGTTTTTTCCCCAATAATGCGGTTGAGTATTTTGTTTCCTACTTCGATTATTTTCAGCCAGAAGCCTATGTACCTTCCTCTGATACCTTTATCGAAAAAGACTCGTCGATCAATTCTCACATTGAACAAATGCGGCTATCGGCGACTAAATCACTGATTGAGAGGAAGGACGTGATTGTGGTGGCAACCGTCTCTGCAATCTATGGTTTGGGTGACCCTAAATCATATCTAAAAATGATGTTACACCTCTCTCGCGGCGAACAGATTGGCCAGCGAGATATATTGCGACGTCTTGCCGAACTTCAATATCGTCGCAATGACGCGGTGTTTGACCGTTCGTCCTATCGCGTACGTGGGGACGTTATCGATGTGTACCCGGCAGATTCTGACTACGAAGCGGTGCGTATTGAGTTGTTTGATGATGAAATAGAAAGGATTACGCTGTTTGATCCCCTCACTGGTGAGGTTTTGCGCAAAATACCGCGGGTGACAATCTATCCAAAGACCCACTACGTCACTCCTCGCGAAAAAGTTATTGCTGCTGCCGACCTTATTCAAGAAGAGCTTAAAGAGCGTCTCGAGCAACTGCGGTCGATGGATAAGCTAGTAGAAGCTCAGCGTCTGGGCGAGCGGGTTGCCTACGACACAGAGATGATGCGTGAGCTTGGCTACTGCAACGGTATTGAAAATTATTCTCGCTACCTATCTGGACGTGAGTCTGGAGAGCCGCCACCGACGTTGTTTGATTATCTGCCTGACAATGCCTTGATGATTATCGATGAAAGCCATGTCACGGTTCCCCAGCTGGGTGCCATGTATAAAGGCGATCGCTCGCGCAAAGAGACCTTGGTTGAATATGGGTTTAGGTTGCCTTCTGCGTTGGACAATCGACCACTGCGCTTTGATGAGTGGGAGGCGTTAGCACCGCAGATGATTTTTGTTTCTGCCACCCCAAGCCGCTATGAAGAGGCTAATGCTGGACAGATTGTTGAGCAGGTAGTGCGGCCAACGGGGTTACTCGATCCTATGATAGAAATACGGCCAGCCACCTCACAGGTAGATGATGCGCTATCGGAAATTAGAGTCAGAGCGGCAAAAAATGAACGCATACTGATTACCGTGCTTACCAAACGTATGGCTGAAGATCTTACGGAATACCTCGACGAGCATGGGGTTCGGGTGCGGTACTTGCATTCTGATGTCGATACCGTCGAGCGTGTTGAGATCATTCGTGACCTGCGTTTAGGAGAGTTTGATGTGCTAGTGGGCATAAACCTATTGCGTGAGGGCCTAGACATGCCTGAGGTGTCTTTAGTGGCTATATTTGACGCTGACAAAGAGGGGTTTTTGCGTTCTCAGCAGTCTCTCATCCAAACCATAGGTCGCGCCGCGAGACACCTTAGTGGCAAAGCCATACTGTATGCCGATAAAATTACTGGTTCCATGCAGCGGGCGATGGACGAGACAGATCGGCGCCGAGCGGCTCAAATCGCTCACAATGAAAAGCATGGCATTACACCGACGAGTATTGTCAAAGATATTAAAGACATTATGGAAGGCGCTTATGCGGCTACTGGACAGAATCGTCGTGATCGACAAGCGGCAGAAGCCAACGCTGCTTATGATGTGATTGGTGCAGAGCCCATTAAAAATATCGCCAAAGAAATTAAGCGCCTAGAAGACAAGATGTACCTGCATGCGCGAAATCTTGAGTTTGAAGAGGCGGCCCAGACTCGCGATCTACTTGGAAAGCTGAGAGAGAAAAGCCTAGCCTCCTAGGTGATTTTAGGTTTTTAGTGACCCCATTTCAGTCCAGCCCAATCTTCTAAATCATACTTTCTTTCATTTATTGCCCCTTGAAACTTTACTTCGTTCGAATTGAGCGACGTATGCCTATTTTTGGTCAAATTTAACGATATTTTTCTTCAAACAATGTGAGGATCTTTTTGTATACTGGTGAAATAATTTTATTGATTAAGAGAGGAAAAATATTGAGACGTTTAACTGATATTCGATTAGCCATCCTTCTGTCGCTATTGATGCTTAGTGGTTGTAATGAGGCGCCGCAAGCCGATATAGCCTTCTATGGAGATAATATCATTACCCTTAGCGAGCAATCTGGACCGGCTAATTTTGTGGCGGTTAAAGACGACACTATTATTTTTGTGGGTCAGAGGGACGACTGGAATGGGCAAACCGCGGAGGTAGTCAATCTAGAGGACTCAGCACTGCTGCCTGGCTTTATTGACGCTCATGGGCATGTTGCATGGCATGGCAAGCTGTCCGCGATGGCAAACGTAGCTTCACCTCCCGTTGGACCGGCCGAGGACATGATGGGGCTAGTCTCAGTATTGAAAAGCTATATAACCTTAAACGCAGTAGCTGAAGGCGAGTGGGTTGTGGGAATGGGTTACGACGACTCTTTGCTTGCTGAAAAACGGCATCCGACCACAAGAGATCTAGATGAGGTGTCTACATCACATCCTATTTTGTTAATTCATGTGTCAGGTCATCTATCGGCGGTTAATTCCAAGGCTTTAGAGATTGCAGGAATTAATGAAAATACACCTAATCCGCCAGGCGGTGTGATTCGTCGCTTGGGAGATAGCCAAAAACCCAATGGGGTATTAGAGGAGACAGCTATTTTAGCCATTCAGGCCCTTCTTCCGGCATCGGAAAACGGGAGCGAGCTAATACATGGGGGCCTTCTTGATTATGCTCGACATGGTATTACCACAGCGCAGGATGGTGCTTCGTCTCTAGGTGTTATAAACGAACTGAGATCTGCATCCAGCGAAAAACCTTTTCCTATTGACGTCGTGTCTTTCCAGAGGGTTGATGAGGCATATCTTGGAGAGAATAGCCCGCCACTTGCGATCTTGGGCGAGTATGAAAATGGTTTTAGGGTTGGCGGCGTTAAGATGGTTTTAGACGGCTCTCCTCAAGGCAAAACAGCCTATTTAACACAGCCATATAAGGTCCCACCAAAGGGCGCCGCCCAAAATTATCGTGGTTATCCGATCATGCCCGCGGAATCGGTAGACAAACTTTTTGCTAAATTTATAGACGCAGGTGTGCCCATCTTGGCTCATGCCAATGGT
>JAPKBI010000294.1 GCA_028823475.1 Halioglobus sp.
TTCTTTGATCGAATGTTAACAATCTATGGGCGCAAGCCTGTGTTAGAAGCGCTACAGGATACGTCTTTAGAGTGTCACGCATTGCATCTGGCTGAAAGCAATCGCGAAGCAGGCATCGTCGCAGACATTCGGCAGTGTGCGCAAAACCTTGGCATACCCATCAAGATACACAGTAGAGAAGCATTAGCGCGTATCTCCAAAAATGGTAAACAAGATCAGGGGGTGGCCCTCGACGTCCTCTGTCCTTCCTTCCAGCAACTGACACATTACCTCGGCGAACCGACAGAAAAACGGCGGCGACTATTAGCGTTGGATGGCATCAATAATCCACAAAATCTGGGAATGATCATCCGCTCTGCTGCCGCCGGAGAGATCGACGGCATTATTCTGCCGCAAAAAGGCACGGCAGCCCTTGGCCCTCTAGTAATCAAGGCCAGTGCCGGGACGCTTTACCGAGCACCGTTGCTACTGCATCCTGCCTTGCCAGAAGCGCTCAAACTATGTCAGGACAAAGGTGCGCAGGTATGCATGTTGGAAGCGGGGGCCCCGATTTCACTGTTTAATCATCGCGCGGGAGGATTTTGCGTTTATGTGCTGGGGAATGAAACGGACGGCGTAAGCGCTCAAATTAAGGCACTGACAGATACACAGTTATCCATTCCAATGCGCAATGGCGTAGAGTCTCTTAATGTGGCGGTGACCGCGAGCCTGATCGCCTACGGACCTCACTTAGAGAGGTAAGCCATCCCTTCTTCTAGGCCTTTGAGTGTAAGCGGATACATCTTTCCCTCCAAAAGCTGGTGGGTGATGGCCACAGACTGGGTAAACTGCCAGTCCTCTTCAGGGGTAGGGTTGATCCAGATAATCTTGTCGTAGACATCCTGTAGCCGACGCATCCAAACTTCGCCTGACTCCTCGTTCCAATGCTCTACCGAACCGCCGGGCTGAACTATTTCATAGGGCGACATAGAAGCGTCCCCCACGAATATAACCTTATAGTCGCGGCTGTACTTATGTAAGATATCCAGCATCTGTGTGCGCTCATTATGACGCCGAATGTTGTTGCCCCATACGCTCTCATAAACAAAATTATGAAAGTAAAAATTCTCCATATGCTTGAACTCGGTGCGCGCAGCTGAGAATAACTCTTCACAGACTTTTACATGCGGATCCATCGAGCCACCAACATCGAAGAACAACAGGACCTTTACCGCATTGTGGCGCTCGGGCACCATCTTAATATCAAGCATCCCCGCATTGCGCGCGGTGGAACTGATGGTGTCATCGAGATCTAACTCATCCGCCGCACCGGTGCGGGCAAACTTCCGCAAACGTCGCATCGCCACTTTGATGTTACGCGTTCCGAGCTGGACACTGTCATCAAGGTTTTTAAAATCGCGCTTGTCCCAAACCTTAACTGCCTTTTTGTTGCCACCATTGGGGCCAACCCGAATCCCCTCGGGGTGATAGCCTTCCTGACCGAAGGGCGATGTACCTCCAGTTCCCACCCACTTATTGCCGCCTTCGTGCCGCTCTTTCTGCTCCTCTAGGCGATTCTTGAATTCCTCAATTAGCTTTTCTAATCCGCCTAACGACTCGATTTTTTCCTTTTCTTCGTCAGTCAAATTTTTCATGAACTCGGAGCGCAACCAATCGTCAGGAATCAAAGCTTCGATAATATCGTCAAGTCCCTCCAGCTCCTTGAAGTGCGCCCCGAACGCGCGATCAAAACGGTCAAAGTATTTTTCGTCCTTGACCATGCAGGTTCGACTGAAATAGTAGAAGTCATCCATATCACTGAAGGCGACATGTCGCTTGAGACCTTCCATAAGGTCAAGCAACTCCCGTGTCGTCACAGGGATACCCGCTTCTTTAAGGCCGTGAAAGAAATTGATCAGCATGTAAGCTCCAACGTGGCGCCGCTGCGCGCGCTCTAGCGAGTCTCTCTGCGATGCATGAATGCCAAACGCTCAAGTAGGTGGACATCCTGCTCATTCTTCAACAGAGCACCGTACAGTGGAGGGATAGCCTTGCTGTGATCCCTATTCTTGAGAATCTCATCTGGAATATCGTCTGCCATTAACAGCTTCAGCCAGTCAATCAGTTCCGAGGTCGACGGTTTTTTCTTAAGACCGGGAATAGAGCGCACATCGAAGAAAACTTCCATTGCTTCCTGGACCAGGTCTGCTGCGATATTGGGGTAGTGAACGTCTACAATTTCACTCATGGTGTCGCGATCTGGAAAATTGATGAAGTGAAAAAAGCAACGCCGTAAAAAAGCATCGGGAAGTTCTTTTTCATTGTTACTGGTTATGATGATAATGGGGCGATGCTTAGTTTTGATCGTCTCTCCGGTTTCATATACAAAGAATTCCATGCGATCCAGTTCTACCAAAAGATCATTGGGAAACTCGATGTCGGCTTTGTCTACCTCATCAATCAGCAATACTACCTGCTCGTCAGCGTCGAAGGCCTCCCACAGCTTTCCGCGCCTGATGTAGTTAGCAATATCTTGAACCTTTGCATCGCCAAGTTGCGAATCTCTGAGGCGTGAAACAGCATCGTATTCATACAGACCTTGCTGCGCTTTTGTAGTCGACTTAATATGCCACTGAATCAATCGCTTACCGAGACCCAGAGCCACTTCTTCGGCCAACATTGTCTTACCTGTACCAGGCTCACCCTTGATAAGCAGCGGACGCTCCAGCGTCACGGCAGCGTTAACGGCCATGCGCAAATCATCTGTAGCGACATACCGCTCAGTTCCTTCAAATTTCATATTTTTTATCACTCTTTAGCATATCGAAAGTCCGACAGGGTACAGATTGAGGGCCGGTATATCAATACGGGAGCCGCAGCCCCTAGCATCCTAAATCGCCATTTTGGAGACTGGTGCGAGCATTCTACTCACGCGCGATCCCTAGATCGATCGGCCTGGGCAGTCCAATCTTTACTTCTTGTGCCTACGAAATAGTGTCATGCGAAGTAACAGGGCCAATACAACAGCTGCACCCGTCATAAATATTAGTGGGCG
Source organism: Halioglobus sp. (assembly GCA_028823475.1). GTDB lineage: Bacteria > Pseudomonadota > Gammaproteobacteria > Pseudomonadales > Halieaceae > Marimicrobium. Next base: position 3,035 of record JAPKBI010000294.1, read on the forward strand.
CAGAGCGTCATTGGCTCCTTCGGCCCCTGTCGTCATGACCTCGAAAACCGCCACAATCAAGGCCGGCGCCATAGTGTCCGCTGCCACCTTGGGATACGCCGGGGTGAGCAATAGCGCGGCCATCACCAATACCACGAGAGCGACCCAGCTAGACGGCCAGTGCCGGCTTAGCCACCACGCGAGATACGCCAGCAAAACACTGGCGGATCCAACATAGATATAGATTGCAGTAAGGTAGGAACTTTCGTCTAGCATGCCTTATCTCCTATTCAACCCAATGCACAATATGCTCATCGTATCCATCGGGATGGACATATTCATCCGAAATGGCACGGCCCCTTATCGATACGCCCGCCAGATGCACAGAATCACGGTTGCCGCTCACGAGGGGGTGCCACTCCGGCAGCGGCAAATCTTGTGCGCGCAGACGATAGGCGCAAGTACTGG
>JAPKBI010000295.1 GCA_028823475.1 Halioglobus sp.
GAAAGGCGGCGAGTTCTGGTGTGTCTTGAAAATCCATGATGTTCTCCGAAATCTAAATCAGGCGCTGGCTGATGTTCTCTTTCCATGTTGGCTGGGTGCCGATCAAACCTGATAGCAGTTGTGCACGACGGTAGTACAAGTGGCAGTCGAACTCCCAGGTAAAGCCCATGCCACCGTGAACCTGAATGTTTTCTTTACTAATAAAGTAATAGGCATCAGTTGCACTCACCCTAGCAGTGGCCGCAGCCAATGGTAGGTCTGGTGCATCACTGGAGAGGGCACAGACGCCGTAATAGGCGTTGGCTCGCGCGAGTTCCAGAGCCACGTACATGTCAGCGAACTTGTGTTTGATGGCCTGGAACGAGGCGATAGGCCGGCCGAAGGCGTAGCGCTCTTTGGTATAGGCGATACCCATATCCAGCGCTGCCTGGCATCCTCCGATCTGTTCGAAAGCCAGCAGCACTGCTGCTCTATCCAACAGCTCGGTCAACTGCGTCTCACCGGCCTCATCCAAAGCCTGCGCCGGCGCGCTATCAAACGTTATGCGTGCCTGAGATCGGCTCGGATCCATACTCGCAAGTACCTCACGCTTTATCGCGATATCTGCTAGGTCGACCAGATAGAGGCCAACATTGTCATTGTCATCACGCGCCGTCAGCACAGTAAAGTCGGCAATATCGCCATCGGGCACCGGGATCTTGTTGCCGGAGACCCTGCCATCGACTATTCGCATAGCAACCGACGGTGAGCCCAAGCCTTCATTCATTGCTAGAGTGCCGATCAATTCTCCTGCAGCGAGTTTTGGCAGATAGTGTTGCTTCTGCGGCTCTGTACCCCAGCTTTTGATCGCCTCTGTGGCCAGATAGACACTCGAAGAGAACGGTACCGGCGCCAACGAGCGGCCTAGCTCTTCGGCGATGACGCACAGTTCCAAGTAGCCTAGGCCCAAGCCGCCATAGGTTTCAGGTATCGACATGGCGGTCCATCCTAGATCGACAATTTTCTGCCACAGCGCCCGGTCAAATGGGGTATCGGTGTCCAGAACGTTGCGCACAACACGGGCGGAACATTCCTGACTGAGAAAATTGCGCGCCTGATTACGAATAAACAGTTGTTCTTCGGAAAATTCTAAATTCATGCCGGGCTACCTTGGTGTTTTACTAAACCAGCGTACGGTTCACAGGCAGTCGTATCGCCCGCGGAGAGAACTGGGATGGGGATTTTTTCGGGATAATATGGTCTCTGACCCCTTTGATTATAGACTACTGGGCTGTTGGCCTCAACAGAGCAGGTGACCGGGTTGATGGACGAAAAATAGACTAAAATTAAGGTCTGCGGTTGAAAAGCGAAAGGCTTGTCCTGTTTTACACAGAGCTGCAGGGACTCTGGTGACACGGGTACAAACCTGTTTGCCAGCGCAATCACAATTCACCATAATTACAGCCTAAACGGCAGTCTAAAGGTTAACACTATGGCATCTCTGCAGGATCAACTCCTTAACGCTGGTCTGGTTGATAAGAAGAAGGCCAAGCAGCTGAAGCAAGAACGGCGCAAGGAAGCCAAGGTCCGCCAAAAGGGGCAGACCCCACTTGATGATAGCAAGGAGCAGGTCAAACGTAATTTTCTGGATAAGGCTGAGCGCGACCGCCAGCTAAATAAACAACAGCAAGAAGCCGTGGAAAGAAAGGCGATAGAAGCCCAAATTTCTCAATTAATCAAGATGAATCGCATTAAACGCGAGGGTGGGGATATCGCTTATCAGTTCACGGATGGCACTCGGATAAAGAAAATGTATATCACGGAGCAGTTACAAAAAGATTTGGTGAATGGACGATTGGCTATTGCAAAGTTGGGGAATGACTTCGAATTACTGCCATCCTCCGCGGCCGAAAAAATTATGCAGCGTGACCCAAAGACCATTATTTTACTCAATACCTACGAGGTGAGTGGCGTGGATGAGGATGATCCTTACGCCCAATACCATATTCCCGATGATTTGATGTGGTAGCGATAATGATGGCGTGGTGAGCCGGCCCGAGAATCAGTTGGCTGAAACCTTGTTTGCCAGTGCCATGCCAATAAGCATGGACACAACGAATACTGCGGTTTTCCAGTCCTGGTAAAGTAAGGATGACATTGCCGAGCCTGGGAAATAGCCATACAGTCCCCAACCGATACCATAAATGGCAGCACCACCGATGAGTTGCCCGTTGATGAATTTGGTTGTAGGTAGCAAAAACCGCAGAGACATTAGGGGGCTCTTTCGCCGCATTACAAAAGGGAATGTCATCAGAATGACGCAAGCCGCGGCGCCTATTACAAATGCTAAGTCGGGGGTCCAGTTGCCGAGCACATCTAGAAATCCCAAGACCTTCGCGGTGTCGGTCATACCAGACACTGCAAGACCCACGCCAAAAATAAGACCACACAGCAGAGCGATTATATTTCTCATTTATAGCCCCGGCACTAAATAGCGAACGACATAGAGCGTGGCGATCCCCGTGCTCATAAATATCACAGCGGCAATCAGATAGCGTACAGAAAACCAAACGATCCCCAATACACCGTGACTACTGGTAAAACCAGAGCCTAACTTCACGCCGAAGCCCATCAGTAGTCCGCCGATAGCGGCATGCCACCATTGTAAGGAGCTTGCCTGTGGGTAGGGCGTATCCAACAGTGTGTGATACAGGAGTGGGCCGAGCACTAGGCCGACAACAAATAGCCAGCGCCAGGCGTTGTCAGGTTGGGCTGAAACGGCCCCCCAAACAATTCCTCCAACACCTGCAATTCGGCCAAGAAAAAAAAGCAGGAAAAAAGCTGAGATGCCAATGAGCACGCCTCCAATAAGTGGTGTGATGTATACGACCATTGGTATTCCTTTCTAAATCTTGGTTCTATCGATTTTCATAGCGGTTCAGGTCAAACAGGCCAGCCTCAATAGGCTGATTTTCTTTGTACTGCGCGTTTAGCCGGTCAGACAGGGGCCAAAATAGAGGCACGTTGGTGCGACGTACTCCGTAGGCAGTGACTAGGTTGGCGTAGTCTGCCTCGCTGCGCATCGACATAATCGCTTGCACAAAATTTTCCAAGTTCTGGTCAGACAACTGGAAGAAGACGTTAGGATAGGCACCAATAAAACCTTTGACTACGGTCAGGTAGTCTTCTTCCGGAATACGTCGCTTCTGTGCCTCAAAAATTTGTGCGTTGTTTGAAAAACTATCGTTATGCAAGATGGTGAATACGCTTACACTATTACCCTCCCCCAATACTTCCACAAAAGCGACTTCTGGCATCAGGCTAAATGGTTTGCCCTGCAGTGTCTGCAGCTTGGCGAAATGCGGACCAGCTGGTTGGTATCGTGCGGCCTCACCACCCGGTTGACGCTGCTGCAGTATGCTCAATAGCTCCTGCTTGGGGTTGTCAGTGTGGTACTGAATGTCGGTCTGCTGGCTATAAGCCACTGATTCGGTC
>JAPKBI010000296.1 GCA_028823475.1 Halioglobus sp.
CCACGAATAATGCCATCGTCAGTTTTAGCCCAAACAATAAACACATCAGCAATCGGTGAGTTACTAATCCACATCTTACTGCCAGAAATAAGGTATCCACCATCTACTGTCTTGGCTCTTGTTTTCATGCCGCCCGGATCAGAACCCGCGTCGGGCTCAGTAAGTCCAAAACAACCTACCCACTCGCCGGTAGCTAACTTCGGTAGATATTTTTCTCTTTGTTGCTCAGTGCCATAAGTGTAAATCGGGTACATGACCAGACTCGACTGAACACTCATCATTGAGCGATAACCAGAATCAACTCTCTCAACCTCTCTAGCGACTAAACCATAGCTAACATAGCTAATACCAGGGCAGCCATAGCCATCAATGGTCGACCCTAGCAAACCCAGTTCACCCATCTCGTTAAATATGTTGCGATCAGTGCTCTCTTGACGATAGGCCTCCAGAACCCGAGGTGCTAGTTTATCTTGAGCATAGGCTGCGGCGGTGTCCCGGACTAAGCGCTCTTCGTCGTTGAGTTGATCGTCTAGATTAAACGGATCTTGCCAGTTAAACTTTCCCCAATCGCTTGCCATTCTTCATTTCCTATATAAAACATATCGATTAATAGTTACTTTGCGGGCTTTATTATAGCGCAGTAAGCAATAGAGCTTTCTATACGGAATAATGTTCCGCTGTTTGATCCAGTGACTTGGTCGCGCGCGCGATCAGCGAATCAATTTCTTCATGAGTACTGACAAAGGGAGGCGAGATAATCATCGAGTCTCCCACCGCACGCATAATGAGACCATTAGCCACGCAAAACTCGCGACAGACACCACCCGATTTCTGCTCGGGCTCAAGGCGTTCACGACTATCTTTGTTGCGCACTAATTCAATAGAACCAAGCATCCCAGCGCCACGGACATGACCAACAATTGGGTGATCACCTAGGGCTGTCCATTGCTTTTGCAGATAGGGACCAACATCATCTGAGACTCGTTGTATAAAGTTGCCATTTTCCATTATATCCATCGTTGCTAGTGCGGCAGCACAAGCAATAGGATGGCCGGAATAGGTAAATCCATGACCAAATTCGCCACCATCACCGGTAATAACATCAGCGACTTTTTCACTGACCATAACGCCGCCTAGGGGCTGAAAGCCATTAGTGACGGCTTTGGCAAACGTTAATAGGTCGGGTTCCATACCGTAGGTTTCACAGCCAAATAGATTGCCGGTGCGACCAAAACCACAGATAACCTCATCGCTGACAAAAAGAATATCGCGTTCTTTTAAGATGCGGCGAACCTCTGGCCAATAGCTATCTGGAGGCACTATAACGCCACCTGCACCCTGAATGGGTTCGGCGATAAATGCGGCGACATTTTCTTCACCAAGCTGATCTATTCTTTTTTCTAGTTCTTGCGCTGCTTGAATACCAAACGCTTCTTCGCTGAGGTCTCCACCACTGACATACCAGTTAGGGTCAGGAATATGTTGGGCGTAGGGTAGAGTTTCAAATTGATTGTGGACAAATGCAAAGCCGCCAAGGCTAGCTGACGCAATAGTGCTGCCATGATAGGCGTTAGTCCGCGCCAAAATAATCCGTTTTTTAGGCTGCTTTTTAATATCCCAATAACGACGAATTAGTCGAATATTGGTGTCATTTGCCTCGGATCCTGAATTGGTGAAAAAAACATGACTAAACTGTTTTGGCGCTAAGTTCACCAGTCGGTCAGCTAGCTCTACCGCGGGAGTATTACTGCATTGGAAAAAATTATTATAGTACGGCAGTTGCTTAAATTGCTCACTGACAGCCTCAGCTATTGTTGGCTGACTATACCCAAAGCTACAGCACCAGAGTCCCGACATAGCATCCAGCATTTGGTTGCCATCAGTATCATAGATATAGATATGTTCGGCGCGATCAATGATCCGCCCAGGATTCTTTTGGTAGTCACCAAAATCGGTAAAAGGATGCAGGTGTCGAGCTGCATCTAATTCTTGCCACTGTTCTGTCGTCCTGATTTTACGCATAATTTACCTCGTGATAGCTGACCCATTATTTGTTTTAGTCTCTCTATGTTAAAGAGCAAACTAACCCTAAAAGAGTATGTTTAAATAGTCACTACTAATTGATTATTTGAACACAAAACCAAGCTCTGGTCTGTCACCCAAAAGGGGTGGTGAAATACTGTTTAGTTGAGATAATAAATAGATCAAAATTGGGGCTAGTGATGTCCCATAAAATTTAAGGAAATATTATGCCTAAGTCTCTGCCCTTAGTAGGAATTGCTTGCGATGTGATCGCTAATGGTCTTCATCAGTTTCACGGCGCGGGTGAGAAATATATCAATGCTGTGGCGCATGGCGCCAATGCAATGCCAGTGCTTTTACCCGCTTTCGGTGAGGGCACTGATATTACTGACCTAAACAGTCTTTACACTGTAGGGGATATCATTGACCATATTGATGGTTTATTTCTAACCGGCAGTCCATCTAATATTCAACCTCATCATTTTAATGGGCCTGCCCATGAGAAGGGCACGCTGGAGGATCCTCAACGAGATAGCCTGACCTTACAGTTAATCAATGAATGTATGAGGCAGGGCGTACCTATTTTGGCGGTATGTCGTGGATTTCAGGAGCTTAATGTCGCCTTAGGCGGAACGCTGCACGCTAAAATTCATGAGGTCGAAGGTTATCACGACCACCGAGAAGACAAGACAAGAGACCGGGGCGGCCAATACGGGCCGGTGCACTCAGTGAGTTTTGCCGAGGGTGGCCGATTACAGACACTTACTGGAGAGAACAGCGGGCAGGTAAATTCTCTGCATAGTCAGGGTATTAACCAATTGGCTGAGAGTTTAGTTGTTGAGGCTGTTGCCGATGACGGCCTTGTCGAAGCGGTTTCCCTCGCGTCAGGTCACAAGGGTCAAGATGCTTGGGTAATGGGGCTGCAATGGCATCCCGAATGGCAGTTTGAATCTAACAAGACATCGACAGCTGTGTTCCAAGAGTTTGGGCGACAGATACGCAGCGCCATGGGCGCGCGAAACAGATAGTTTGCTCAGCCTTGGTAAAGAGTGCTCAGAAGAGGGTGAAACCTTAGTTTGCACCCTCTTTCTTTAGGTCACTCGCAGAATATATTTGCTGACCGTCAAACCAGGTAGAAAGAATCTCTGTATCTGAAATTCGATCGCTTTCCCCTTCTTCCTCTAATTTTAGTAAATCCTGACTCAATACGACGAAATCGGCTTTCTTGCCTATCTCTAATGAGCCAGTGAGGTTTTTCTGGCCCAGCATCTCAGCGCCGTTAATGGTGTAGGCATCTAAAATATCGCGAACAGACACCGCCTCGCTTTCGTTATACACGCGGCCGGTTATTTCATTTTTACGCGTCACCGCTTTTTCAATGTTCAACATGGGTCGAGGATCTCGGGCTTCGACAGGCGCATCACTGCCCGCCACTAATACTCCTCCGGCCT
>JAPKBI010000297.1 GCA_028823475.1 Halioglobus sp.
GGTCAAGAAATTGCTGCTGCGGTGAGCGGTCATCGTCTTCTGCAACAAACTGCTTGGCGGCGCTGACCAGTTCCTCCAGGTTTTCTACTCGCGCCTGACCCTTCTCGCCTTTCTCATTCTTATGGTACTGAAGCAGCCCGGATGTCTGTATCGTATGATCCACCAGCCCTTCTAGAAGAAGGTCGTCCGTCCCGGAATCCAACTCGTTAATCAAAATAATGAACCCTTCGAGGGCGCTCAAAGCCCTAGCAGGTAAACGTTTTTCCTCCAGCACAGCGGTAATAGCTCCCCACAACGGTATACCCCTGTCGCGAGCACACCCTCGCACAGCATCAAGTGTCTTGCTGCCGATACCTCGCGGCGGCGTGTTGATGACTCTTTCCACTGCCGCATCATCGCCACGATTTAGCAGCAAGCGCAGATAGGCCAGAGCATTACGGATTTCCAGTCGCTCATAGAAGCGCTGCCCACCATAAATACGGTAGGGTATGGCATTGCGAATCAGAGCCTCTTCCAGCACCCGTGATTGCGCATTAGAGCGATACAAAATGGCAACCGACGAGCGATTGTTGCCATCAAGTAGCCACTGCTCCGCCTGCTCTACGATATAGCGAGCTTCGTCGTGTTCGTTATAACCTGCGTAAAGGCTTATCGCCTCTCCGATCTCTCCATCGGTCCAGAGTTCCTTGCCCAGCCGACCAGAATTGTGCGTAATCACGCCATTAGCGGCCTGTAAAATTGTCTGGGTCGAACGGTAATTCTGCTCCAGACGAATGGTCTGGGTGGTGCTGAAATCCTCGGTGAAGCGCTGAATGTTCTCGATCTTTGCCCCGCGCCAACCGTAAATAGACTGATCGTCATCACCCACGGCGATCACTGGAATGTGTGCGCCCGCGAGCACCCGCAGCCATGCGTACTGAACCGTATTGGTATCCTGAAACTCATCCACCAGAATCTGTCGAAAACGGCCTTGATAGTGCTTTAATACCTCGGGGTTTTTCAGCCATAATTCGTGCGCGCGCAGCAGCAGTTCAGCAAAATCCACCAAACCGGCGCGGTCGCAAGCAATCTCGTAGGCGCGATATACCTGCAACATGGTCTGGACAAATAAATCCCCAGGCGGCGCATCGATATGCGCGCTGCGCAACCCCTCATCTTTTTGTGTGTTGATATACCACATGGCTTGTTTGGGTGGCCAGCGAGACTCATCCAAGCTCAAATCCCTGCACACTCGCTTAACCAGGCGGAGCTGATCGTCACTATCCAGTATCTGAAAATTTTGCGGTAGGCCGGCGTCCTGCCAATGTGCCTTCAACAGCCGATGAGCGAGGCCATGAAAGGTACCAACCCACATGCCGTGGGACGGGATTTGCAGCATTTCCTCTATACGACTGCGCATTTCCCTAGCCGCTTTATTGGTAAAGGTTACTGCCAGAATTGACCACGGGGAAAAGTTCTCCGCTCTAATTAGCCATGCGATACGGTGCACAAGCACCCGGGTTTTGCCGCTGCCGGCGCCCGCCAGAACAAGCATATTCTGGCTTTCTGCGGCGACGGCATCCCGTTGGGCCTCGTTCAGAGGGGAGAGAATATCAGATACGTCCATACGTCTATTCTAACTACATTCGAACCTAAGAACGTACCCTTATTCTTTATCAAAGCTCAAGAACAGTTCCTTCGCAATGGTGTTGCCTTACCGGTGCTTTATGATCAAAATAAGCCATCGCCATACGCAGGTGCTGTTAAGCCATGTCCAGAGACAACCACGAAGGCTCAGATGGTGATCATGAAACGTCCCCTGATGTCGAACCCGAAAATAAACAGCAACGTCATGAGCCCGGCTTTGGGAGCTTTAAGGCAAATGATGAGTATGAATACGAGGAGCCAGATAGGGATGTCGACTACAGCTCGGGCCACAGTGTCGATAACGAGGACGAGGAATTTAATAACGCCAGTTCTGATGATGAAGAGAAAGACGTCTTGTCCTTCGAGGAAGAGGGTGAAGAAGAATACGAACCAGACCAACCACCTGCAAGAGAGCCCGACGACTACCTCGAGAATGAAGAGCGCTATAATGATGAGCGTGAAGATAGAACCCAATCCTGGCCGTTAGGTTTAATTGCCGCTGCTGCTGTTGCCCTGATGCTATTAGCTGCGGGCGGTTACGGCGTAATACAGGAGCGCGCCGAGACGGAGGAAGAGCTTCGGCAGTTGCGAGAGACTCTGACAACAGTGGCAAGCCTTGAAGATACAAGCACTAGCCGAAAAGCCCTGCAGACGCTGCAGCAGTCGTACGACGGGCTGACCATAAATGCAGAAGCGCTTATGCGCGAAAACCGCAGACTGACTAATACTGTGACTGAGCTTAAGGTCCAACTGGAGGCCAGCCAAGCCTTGCTTCCCGCCAGCAATAAAGTAATCGATACGTCGATTTCTGCGAAAACAAAGCGTCCTGCACCGAAGAGCGCTGATCCAGTCGCGCCTAAATCCTCTACCCCGATAGTGGCCGCCCCTCGGCCTGCGGCGGTCAAGCCCTCCATGGTGGTGTCTTCAGGTGCTTGGTTCGTCAATGTTAGCTCCTACAGTACGCGCGCCGCTGCGGAGAAATGGGCGGCCAAGGTGCGCCCTAACGCGGGCAAGGTTATCGTTTCCGCAAGCACCAGAGAAGGTAAGACCTATTTTCGCGTTAGGGTGGTCGGGCTGGCCAATAAAAGCGCCGCGAACCAAGTAGCACGCCAGTTGGAGACAGAATTAAGCCTAGACACGTTATGGGTTGGCCGCGAATAGGCCACGGACAATGTCCTGCGCTGACTTGGCAGAAGCCGCTTGTCCTGTTACTGTTTTCCATGCTGGACACAATGAGCACACTAAAAACACTACATAGATGAGGTATTTGTGATGAATTATATCAAACTGGCTCTGATTGGCCTGGCCCTAGGCAGTACAGCAAGCATTGCTGACGACTGCACGGCGCCACCGTCACCCGCACTGCTTGATGGCGCTACTGCGACTATGGAGCAGATGCTGGCAGGACAAAAAGCAGTAAAGGCTTATCAAGCAGCAAATGCGGACTACATGGCGTGCTTGGATCCCCTCATCACCGCCGCCGAAGTCGCTGCCGCAGGTGACTCTCCTGGCCCCGATCTAACGGCGACCCTTGAACAACTCAATGCTGACTACAACGCCTCCGTATCTACTGAAGAAGAAGTCGCGAGTGGATTTAATGTCGCTCTGCGTGACTTCAAGCAAGCGAATCCTTCTGATGTCGATTAGTCCCTTTTGCCGTCCGAGCGTTTTTCGCTCCGGACGGTTACTCCTGACGATACATCAAAAGACCGTACCGCACTTATAGAAAAACACATTACCCTTCGCTCTATTTCCTGCCGCTCACCGTTGTAACTTATTCCACGGTAACGGACTTGGCCAGATTGCGCGGTTTGTCGACATCGGTGCCTTTTTGCAGTGCAACGT
>JAPKBI010000298.1 GCA_028823475.1 Halioglobus sp.
GATATTCTTGACACACCTTAGCCAAGTAGAAAGACTCAAAACGATTAGATCAACTGAGGATAGGATTTATAACAGGGCTTTTTGATCGAAAGTTTGAGTATCGAACCAGATTGGTTGCCTGGTTGTTTGATAAAATAGTGGAGCGGAATGACGATTAGTGGTTAAACGCTACCAAGTTTTTTTGTTGTTTGTGGTTATTGGCTGACCTGGTGATGAGCGATTAGCCAAGGTGCTTTTCTGTTGGCGTAGGGATAAATGCGCTGCCGTGGTTTCAACCATCAGCTAGCGGCAAAGAGATCGTTTTGCGGCCCTTGCCCCGGCCTTTGCCGGTGTGCAGCATCAGGTGGCGCGCGTTGCCTCAGATACGCCAGAATGGTTTGGATCGCGTCCGGCTCGGTGACATCTGCGATCACCCGCAGGGTGCCGCCGCACAGCGGGCAGACAGAAATATCGATATCAAATACACGCTTAAGCCGCTCTGCCCAACTCAGTGGAGAGCAAGGCAGAGCTTGATCGACAGCGGTTTCAGTGGCGGTCTGTATTGTCGGTTTCTTTGATTTGTTGCGCGACGGTTTTGCTGAACCAGGGACCACTGCCCGCCTGAATGGTGAGTTGGGCGCAAAGCCCAGCCCCCCCCAATCCTGTAAAAGTATCCAGTCAGATTGGACCGGGGTCTGCTGTAGTCACACATACCCAAATAGGGAAAATAGGGGGACGGTTTACCTGATTCTGAAAAAAAGGTTCATGCCCTGAAAACCTGAAAGCTGAGTTAGCTAAATCAAGAAACTGGTAAACTGTCCCCGTATTTCTAACCAAACCGCGCGGTCATTCCATTATCAACTGGCCGCACACTTTTTTAACGATTGCGAATTTGTAAGCAATCGGCGAGAGCGGATGTAAGCAGCATCGCAATAAAGTGATTCATAAAAGCTGTGTGATATCGCGAGTGAATCTTAATCCTTTAAGAGATCTGAGTGGTTTGACTTACACGATTCGAATGGGATCCTTTCCATCCCAGTCTTCTGAGGCAAGTTTCACCATGTCAAAAAACTCGTACAGCGCAGGTGCAAATTCCCCGACCTCTATCAGCGGCCATCGCTGCCCGGTACCTCTGAGATAAAGCAGATGGCCCCCGGATTGCAGTGCTATTTCGGCAAGTGTTTCAAAGTTTTTGTGATCAAGGCTGCTTCTAAACTCGGCCATGCTGTCGACAGTGACACACATATGATGCAGTAGACCGTCGTGGCCATCGTCCAGAAACTCTTGATAAATACTTGGCGTGTCGCCCGTAGGCGCAATTACTTCAATCTGCGTGTCACCCCAATAGGCGAGTGCTAGTGAATACTGAGGTAAAGATGGCTTATTGCGATACAGCGCCTCGCGATAGACAGCGGTGTCTATCCTATAAAAAGGCCCAACGCCCATGACCTGAGTCCAGTATTTAAGCGCAGCGTCCAGATCATGAACGACAAACGCGTGTTGGATCACTGGGCCGAATACAGTTGAACTCATGTTGTCCTCTCACAAAATTCGCGTTGGTTTGATTTTGGCTGCGATATCGTCGTTATCGACGCTTTGGCGGTAGTTCCCACAGAGCTCGGCCATAGTTCTCCGCGGCTTCTTCCCAAATGAGCGATACGTGGGTGACTCCCGCGTTGATGTCTCTTTGATATCTTTGGATGGGGTTGCTCAAATTGATCGATGTTGCACCAGACATCAAAGCCAGGTTGTTAGCGACTTTTCCCATCAGCCTGGCAACGTAGGAAGCATCACGCTGGGATGACAAAGCCTCAAGCTGAGAAGGTGGTGCGCCATTGTCCCCCCAACTTTGTAACTCAGCCAATCGATGGCGCATGATCAGTTCTGCTGCATGAATATCGGTCAGCGCTTCTGCCAATTTGATTTGGTTCGCAACCCTCTCCGATTGCAATTCACCACTGAATAGCGCTTTCTTGCCAATCAATGTCTGTTGAACTGCGTCGGCCATTCCGTTTGCCATACCTATTAGCGCGGGGGGGATTCCCCAGACGGCAGGTAGGACAAACGGCAATCTGGCGAGTGGAATTCCATGGGCTTTGCCGCCAGGCGTGGTACCAGCCACCAGGTCCAAGATAGATACACGTCGATGTTGCGGGACAAATACATCTTCCAAAATGAGATCTTTACTGCCGGTGCCAGATAAGCCAGACACAAACCAATCATCAACAATGGTCACGTCACTCCGTGGCACAAGTAACCAATCCATGGAGGTAGAACTGGGCTTTAAGATGATGAACCATCCGGCAAAGTCACAACCACTCGAAAATTTCCAATGACCCGTGAGCCGAAACCCACCGTCAACTTCTTTCATCTCGCTCTGCGTTGCAAAGGATGCGGTTGAGCACACCTGGTCCGAGCGATCTGCCCAATATTCATCCTGTGCCTCGATTGGAAACAAGCCCATCTGCCAGTTGTGGACAATAAATAGATTAGCTACCCAACCGCTGGAGCCACAAGCCGTTGCGAGGGTGCGGATCACTTCCGCTGCAGTGTCGAATCCTAGGCCAAAGCCACCATAGGCTCTAGGCTGCAATATCTTGTGAAATCCCGCAGCACGGAATTCCGCCACTGTTTCTTCGGACAGACGACGATTCTGCTCTGCTTGCCGCGCGCGCTCCTTAAGTATAGGCAGTAGAGCGTGCGCCCTGGAGATTAACTCTGCTTGATCAGGTATTTTGGCGACGTGTAATTGGTTTGATGTCATTTTTTGTACTTACCATGAGCCATCTAATTGATAATATACCTAGAGAGTCAGCAAGCCCAGTCAGATGAAGACTCATTGCCGTGATCTTAATAATCCAGGAGATAAACGATGGACAAAGGTTTCAACTACGATGATGTGAGCCAGTACACACTAGAACAAGAAGATGAACAGGCGCTCATCGCCGCTCAGAACGAATGTACATTTATGTGGAGCACCAAAGATGGCTGGCCTGTTGGCGTCATCATGTCCTACGTCTATACTCGCGGCTTTTTTTGGCTCAGTGTTTCATCCCTGCGGGTTCGGGTACAAGCAGTTGCACGAGAGCCTCGCACGTCAATTTCGATTACGAGTAAAGGCTGTGATCTAGAGGCACCTTTCAGTCTTACTTATAAAGGCACCTGTGAAGTGCTGAGTGACCAAGAGACGATTGACTGGTTCTTAGCCGCACTTGCGAAACGATTGCGTGCAGGTGATGAAGACGCACAGCGAGAATTTGTACGACTGAACAATACCGTGAATCGTCGTGTCTTGAAGTTTAAACCCGTAAAAACGATAGGCTTTGATAGTCGGAAGATGCGGCAAGCAACATTGGATGCGAAAGCAGGCTAAGGATCTGTAGGGCGGGGGAGTCAAGGAATAAGGAAAGGAATAAGGACACACACCCAGGAATAAGGACATGTTGTTAATCAGACGGATTATTGAAAAGCAGTTGTCAGCACGACTCCAT
>JAPKBI010000299.1 GCA_028823475.1 Halioglobus sp.
GTCAGACTACCCACCGTGGCAAAAACATCGGCACTAATCTCATCATCATCAACCGTAATGCCATATTGCTCTTCAAGACTGGCCAAGATGCCAATAACAGACATGGAATCCATTTCCGGTATTGCGCCTAAAACGGGAGTATCCGGGTGCGGCATGATGGCACCAACAGAAACACCTAGATTTGACTGCAGGATCGCGATGACATTTGACTGAATATCCATAACTCTCTTTATTACTGTTGAGTGCGTTGTGTGGGAGAACGGAATGGAAATAGCTACAATTAACCCAACGAGTAACACCATGCTAACCTTGCACCAAAATCTTCTCAAGGTAGAATTTTGACTCAGAGCGTTTTCGCGGCGACCTTTAACTGCAGCAGCAGATGAATCTGTTTAGCCCAACGATGGAAATGATTTTCCTGCGACTCAATGGGCGACAACAGATCTCGCGCCAACGCCACCAGCAGTGAATGTCACAGCCGCCACACTTTCAATTTTGCAGCTTCTAATTCTTCCCGATCTAACACAGACTTGAGATCTATCAACGTGGCACCTTCGTCCATCATCTCTCCATACTCCGCCACGCTCATTTGAAGGTATTGCGCATGCGGAACAGCAAGAATAACTGCCTGACAGCCGCTTAAATCCTCTCGCTTGCAAAGCGCTATCCCATACTCTGAAAGCGCCTCTGCGGCATTAGCCAGAGGGTCGTGCACCATTACCTCACAACAGTACTCCAACAGCTCATCGATAATGTCCACCACTTTGGAGTTGCGCAAGTCGGGGCAGTTTTCCTTAAATGTCAGACCCAATACAGCAATCTTAGCGCCACTCACCCGATGGTCGTGCTGCACCAATCTCTTGACCGTTTGCTCAGCCACAAACTTTCCCATATTGTCGTTTGTCTTGCGCCCAGCCAGGATGACCTGCGGATGATGGCCAACCGTCTCTGCCTTATACGTCAGATAGTAGGGGTCGACACCAATACAGTGGCCTCCGACGAGGCCAGGCCGGAAAGGGAGAAAATTCCATTTTGTGCCTGCTGCCTCCAAAACATCAAGCGTATCAATACCCAGGCGGTTAAAAATCACCGCCAACTCATTCATGAGCGCAATATTAAGATCTCGCTGTGTGTTTTCAATAACCTTGGCCGCTTCAGCAACTTTAATCGTGGCCGCTCTATACGTGCCCGCAGTGACTACCTCGCCATAGAGCTTGGCTATTTTATCGAGCGTTTCCGGTGTATCCCCGGAAACAACTTTGATAATTGTTTCCAGGCGATGCTCCTTGTCTCCAGGATTAATGCGTTCGGGAGAGTAGCCAACATAAAAGCCGCCCTCGATGTCAGCGCTATTGGAGCTTCGGCCGGCCCAAGATAATCCCGACGCTTGCTCTAATATCGGGACGCAAATTTCTTCCGTACAACCAGGATAAACCGTCGATTCAAAAATCACTGTAGTCCCCGGTCGTAGATGTGCACCTACAGAGCGACAAGCACCCTCAAGAGGCAAAAGATCGGGCCGTCGGGCCTCGTCGATCGGGGTGGGCACAACCACAATGATAATCTGTGCTTCAGACAACTTACTGGCATCACTGCAAAACTCAAGCATAGCCGCCGCAGCCAACTGCTTCGGCTCCACTTCACCACTGGGGTCGGTGCCGGCCCGATAAAAATTTAGTTTTTCGACATTCAAGTCCAAACCAATGGTGCGACGCAAGCGACCAAAAGCCACTGCCAGAGGCAATCCAACATATCCAAGGCCAACGATTGCTATCGTGTCTAAAGCTTCCATCCGTTATTTGCCCTCTGTCTATATACCCAAAACCCACGGCATCATTTATGCAAGACTTGTAAGAATATGACACAGCCTGACACTCTAGATGCTAGCAAACAGGCTTAAACAATAAAATGTTTATTGTCATTATTCTCGATTGAGTACGCCATTCGTCTCATACAATGGCTCTCTCTTCACTCATACCAGCATTTACACCAGCGAAACAGAAGTATAGTGTTTGCTTGTAAATATTTCTATCGAGGGACGTAACGTGGCATTCGACTTTCTAATTCCCAAATTAGAGACTCAAACTGGCATAGTCGGCAACATCGGCCTGTACAGCTACGGCACCGCTTTTTTTGCCTTTATTACTCTCGTTATATTCATCTCCGTCTCTAGGCGACATAATCCAGCGGGCAACGCCCTGTTGACTGCGAGCATTTTGACCGCGGTATGGGCAGCAGTCGTCGCCATATCAACCTTGCTGGCCAGCCCCATTTTCCTGCTGATACAACTGGCCGAGGCGGCTCGTAACGGCGCTTGGATATTTGTTTTGCTAACGCTACTTTCTTCACGATTACAAGGCACCGATCACATACTGGCGAGCAATCGATGGGTCCCTTGGTATTACCTAAGTTTTACTATGATTGTCGTTTTACTCGTCAGCGTTGAGCCTTTGCTGGAGAAGATACCTTCAGTCTTCAATATTTCCTTGTATGCAAACTCCGGTGGTTGGCTCGCAATGTCTATTGTGAGCTTATTGCTGCTGGAACAATATTACCGCAATAGTAATGATGCTGAACTCTGGTTCACCAAGCAACTGTGTCTGGGTCTAGGTATATTGTTCTCTTTCGACCTTTTTATGTATGCAGAGGGACTTCTGTTCCGCCAGCTGAATCACAATGCATGGCAAGCAAGAGGCCTTATTAGCGCGATGGCTGCCATCCTAATTGGCATCAGCGTTAGCCGCACTGCTGGCAAAGAGGTTACAGAGAATCAGCAAGCCTTTCGCACTTCAAGACATTTTGCCTTCCATGCTCTCACCTTAATGGCATCGGGCGTTTACCTCATTGCAATGGCCCTAGCAGGCTATTCGATTCGCGCTCTAGGGGGCAGTTGGGCTGGCGTATTACAAATCACATTTTTATGTGCAGCTGGTTTGACCTTGATTGTGTTGCTGTTCTCTGGACGAATCAGGGGCAGCTTCAGGGTGTGGCTAAGTAAAAATTTCTTTAGTTACAAATACGATTACCGGGTCGAATGGCTGGAGTTCACTGAAATTCTCGCGAGCGGCAAGACCGACATCCCTGAAAATATCACCCGCGCTATGGCCAACCTAGCTAAAAGCACAGGAGGAGTCCTTTGGAGCAGAACCGATGCCGGACGTTTCACTATGGCGGCTAACTGGAATATGCCGAACCCTTTAGTGGATATCAATTTAAGCGAACTGCCCGAATGGCTACAAACCAATGAATGGATTATTGATCTACGAGAATGGCAAAGCGATCCAGACGTATATCGAAATCTCGCACTGCCCGTGATGGTAAGTGCTATCCCTAAAGCCTGGCTGATTATACCGCTTTTATTTGGCGACAAACTGCAAGGCATTGTGTTGCTTCGCGAATCTGATGTCGCAGGAGACCTTAACTGGGAGGACAGGGACCTACTAAAAGT
>JAPKBI010000300.1 GCA_028823475.1 Halioglobus sp.
GATAATCACTGCCTCGCTGCAAGACAATAGGCACGCTATTACGATCTTCATCCCCGACGTACACTTGATGATCGCCAAGGTTGTCCTCGCTGAGAAACAGTCGTCCTTCACCTGCTGTATCTGATAGGGCCGCTTCGACTGCAACAATATTGCCAGCAAAGCCATTAAGTTCGGCATTAGCACACAGCAAGCGGTAGTTGTTGGGATCAGGTTCAAAGGCAAACACGACGCCCTGTTCACCCACAACGCTGGCGGCGAGGACGGAAAAGTAACCAATATTGGCACCTACATCGACAAACACATCACCAGGATGGAGGAATCCTAACAGCAGGGAGGTCTCGTAAGGCTCCCATATTCCGTCTTCCCGGATGCGGCGCGAGACATGCTGGTCCTGCGAGCCATGAACGTGCAACTGCAGGGGGCATGGTAACCCGGACACGCGTAAAT
The DNA here is from genome assembly GCA_028823475.1 of Halioglobus sp. Taxonomy (GTDB): domain Bacteria; phylum Pseudomonadota; class Gammaproteobacteria; order Pseudomonadales; family Halieaceae; genus Marimicrobium. The sequence continues at coordinate 448 of JAPKBI010000300.1, forward strand.
CAATTGGAGCAGAAGAGTTCAATATTGAATGCCTGAAAAATACGTTTAGTCCATCTTCATATCATCATAGGGGGACACCTGGTCCAGTCGCACAGTATGCCGACCGATGGTCAACTGCTGCGAGCCTACTTCGACATCGCTGTCATCAAATACGCCGTGGTCGAACTTGTAAACCGGGCTGATAATGCCAGCTATCATACCGTCATCATAGGCCTGCTGTCGCTCGCGCACGCTCTCGTTGGCCTGCTCCCATTTTTTCCACGCCTGCCCAGAATATCGGGTCTGCAACATCCGCCGGGTTACCATGGGACTCATCAGGCTCGCCGAGGCATTGTTGCCGCCAAAACCTTTGGAATTAATAATTGCGTACTTCTGTTCCGCAGTGTCCACCTCGCGGTGTCCGGTACAAAAAGCCAGATGATCCTGCCGCACGTCTGACGCGATCCCATCAATCGTGGTGATACCCGGTAGAATACCGTGGTGCCAAATACCCAGTGTAGTACTGATCTGGTCGCCCGCTGCTGACCCGATCGAGTGCCCCAAATAACACTTGGCAGCAATCACCGGCCATTCATCTATGCCAAACGCCTGCGCTGTGCGGCTGAGGATTTCGGCCTCGGAGACACGGTTCTGCGGTGTGCCGGTCCCGTGCGCCTGCACCAGTCCGCCCCGTCGTAATGCCTTGTCTCCAATGATCGCCCGAGCGGCTGCCACCGCCTTGGCCATAGTAATGTAGTTGCCCACACCCGGACCGGAAATCGATTTCTTGTGTCCGTCGGCATTAACAAACACGTCGATGGCCGCACCGAAAACAGTGGCCCCCAATTCCATGGCGAGTTCGTCATCAAATAACACTACCATCTGTGAAGACTCGGCAATGGTGAACCCACAGTTTTCGGCAAAGGGTCGGCAGGCTCGCCGGAAATCGCACGCCTCTCCAGCCTGCAGGCCATCCAGATTGCGCAAACCTTTTTCTGTTGCCAGGGCACCCATGGCCGAATAGCCCTCCATAATTTCCGGTGTGATTGGCGCCTCTGCCGCACCGACAAAAACCACCCGCGCCCGGCCGTTGCGAATGTCGTCAATACCGTGCCGCAAGTTGTACAGGAACGAAGCACAGGCACCCAGGCTAGCTCCGGTTGACCCGAGACTGCCCAACACATAAGCGTTGATGAAATCCGCGGGCATCTCAGCAAAGCTTAGCGGGCAGTACTTCGACGTCACACGCTGGCCGTTATACCGCGATTTGATCATCCCACCTGCGCCCGCACCGTCTAGCTGCCCCATAGCACTGCCGGCATAGACACTGATCTGGTCTGGCGCTACTCGACTGTTGATCGTCTCCCAATCCAATCCGATACTGCCCAACGCGTCAGAAGCCGCATAGACCGTCATCTGGAGTCCCCGCGGATGGTTGCGCGAGGGATAGAGCGTTCCAGGCTCGAAACCGCTAGGCAGCTGGCCCGCCGATTTCACATCAAACTCACGGTAAGTCGGCAACAGGAAGTCCTGTTGGCCGGCGATCTGCACATTGACATGCGTAACAGAGGTGGCCTTTACCACCCAATGGGGCGGAATCACATCAGGCAGATACTTGCGCTCAAGATCCAGGCTTGCAGGCTGACTATCACCATCGGTAGGTAGGCGCTGATTCCAACTCACAGCGTTGACATCAAAGTGGCTGGCTTCAATGCGCCGCACCAACGTGTGGTCGAGGATAAACTGTTGATTCGGGTCTCCGCCTTCCAGACCCATCAGTGTTGCCAGGGAATCCAGCGTGCGACTTTGCTGTGTCGTTGAAAGCGCCGAGTGGGTCATACGGGCATACGCGTGGTGCCCTGAGGCTCTTCCCGCAGCGTTGATGCCGCCAAAACCTACAATCACCGGTAAACGCTGTATGCCCATCTATGACTGACTTCCCACTCAAAAAGGTGGTCACAGTTTACGTAGGCCACTTCGCTTTAACCATGCCTTTAAAGACACTTTTTGTGGTATTTTAGACAGCACTTCTTTGTCGAGACGCAGGATAAATGCGCTATGTACACCGCGGCGGCAGTTCTTTACCCCCAGGCTCTTGCGACCAGCATCACACTGCCTATGGAAATCCTTCAGGCGGCCAGTCAGATGGCGAGTGTCAGGGAACATGGCGTATCGCAGGTGCGCTTCTTATTAGCCGGGCAAACCTGCCAGCCGATGACACTGAGCAGCGGCATCAGACTCCAACCTGATACTGCCTTCACCGATCTTCCTCCTCTGGACCTATTATTGCTGCCCGCAATCTGGCGCAATCCACTTCCGGCTGTACGGGGCGCCAGAGACTGGCTAGGCCTGTTGCGTGAAGAGGCGTCCAAAGGAACGCGCATCTGCAGTGTTGGAACAGGGAGCTATCTGCTGGCAGAAGCGGGCCTACTGAACGGCAGGCCGGCAACGACACATTGGAACTACTTCGAACCGTTCAGCCGACGATATCCTGCCGTGGATTTAAAGAGTCACCACCTGATCACCCAGAGTGACAATATATACTGCGTGGGCAGTGTCAACTCCATTGCTGACCTGATGGTGCACATCGTAGAGGATTGGTTTGGCAGTCCCATCGCTCGTGCCATCGAGAACCAATTTTCGCCGGAAATTCGTCGCAGTTTTCGTGCTGCGGCCTACCAGAATGAAGCAGACAGTTCGCACCATGACGAAGACGTCGCACAGGCGCAACAGTGGCTGCAGTCGCATCTGTGTTCTCCCGTGTCGATGGAACTGCTGGCGAACCACTTACAGCTAAGCCCACGAACGCTGAACCGACGCTTCAAACGCGCAACGGGTATGACACCTCTGTCGTACCTACAAAGCCTGCGAATGGGCTCAGCTAAGGATCTTCTGCGCCACAGCAATCTGACCGTGGGCGATATCGCTTGGCAGCAAGGCATACAGGACGTGAGTTATTTTTCCCAGTTGTTTCGCAAGCACTGTGGCATGAGCCCGCTCAAATATCGCGAAGCCGTGCG
>JAPKBI010000301.1 GCA_028823475.1 Halioglobus sp.
GCAATGTAATGCGCGATCCTTCCTCTGCCGCAGCCCATGTCCAACAGATGCGACTTCTCAGGGGCCTGTAGCTCCATCTCTTTTAACATAGCTTGTTCGCATAGCAACTGATTTCCATACAAGCCCTCCTTCTCGTCAAGCTGTGGAGGGATGTAGAGTTTCTCCAAATCGAAAACCGACAACATATTGTTCAAAACCTTGTAATAGGCTGCGATCGCTTTTGTCTCGTCTTCGGTACTGGTCGCCTCACCACCTTGCATGCGCTGCAGGAATTTGTAAGCATTGACGCACGCATCCTTGTCCTCCTGGGGCAATGTCACCAGTCGCTTTATCCCTGTAAACGACGTCTTGATACGGTACCAGTTTGCTCTCAGGGTGGAGTTTTCACGTTGGAAGTACTTCGGTACTAGTAGGGCCATAATTCACCTCGATTTAATGCTCTGTTAATCCATTATGGGCCGCGTTTGCGCCCAGATTTTGACGGTATTGGTAAGGGGGTTGGCCTGATTGTCTTGTAAACTGGGTAGCCCGCCCTTTATTTCTGCAAGATTGACCATAACGTATTGATCTCTCTCGCCGCGATGCGGTAACATATTAACAAGATATGGTAATGTGTAAAGTAAAATCATCACTTTCACCAAAAAAAGGTTCCGAGATTGAGCAAGTCACTCTGGTCTGGCAACAGACCTAAAAATGATACCGAAGCGAAGAGCCGCGTCTGTAAAGCCGCTCTGGAGTGCCTGAAACGCCTGGGCCTTGAAAAAATCACCATGACCGATATAGCCAAAGAAGCCGGCATCTCCCGACCGACACTGTACAAATATTTTAGAAACAAAGACGAAGTCTTTTTTACCGCAATTGACATAGAGGCCCATGTCTTTGCCCGAGCAGTAGTTAAACACGCACGACGATTTGGCACGATAGAAGAGCGTATTGTCGAAACCATTATTTATGTAGTGGAGGAGCTCCCCAAAGATCACAACCTATCATATGTATTGAATCATGAGCTGGCCGGAGCATTAAGAAATAGAGCTTTTTCAGATGAAGCAACGCTGGTCTTCTCAGAAATGACCGCATTGCCACTAATCGAAATTCGGCCAGAGCTCGCTGATCAGGGTATAGAGATATCAGAAATTATGGCACGTTTTGCAATTTCCATGATTCTATTCCCGGGAAAATATTTAAACGACTGCGCTGGCTTGCGTAACTTGATCAAAATTCGAATTTTACCTGGATTAATATAGCGGCTTTGATATGAGTCCTCAGTTTTCAACAACACCGCTTACATACCCGCTGTGGTTTTTGACTAATCAGCATGGAATTTATGAGTGTGCAGAGAGCCTATGAACTACTCAGATGAATTTGTAGCGGCGCTTGCCTTCGTTTTCATCGCCTCTCTTTTGTGGATTGCCGCAAAATTGATGAAGTTGAACGTTCCCCTTGTGTATGGCCGTCACGACAAGGGACAGTACCGCATCAAGATTCCTACTCGTCTATCGTGGATATTGATGGAGTCGCCCGCCTGTTTGGTTTTTAGCTATTTTATATTTACTGGACCTTTGCCTGTCACGCCACCGACAATCGCGCTGTTCATTATGTGGCAGATGCATTATTTCCATCGCGCGTTTATCTACCCGTTCCAGTTACAAGTGCGCGCAGGATCGTCTACCCCACTGCGCATGACATTATTTGGCGCCATTCTTTGTACGGCCTGTGGCTATTTAAACGGAGAATATATTTCAAAATACGCTATTCATTTACAATCGAACGATTGGTTTTATTCGCCAGCTTTTATCATTGGCACCCTGATGTTTCTAATGGGCTACACACTTAACAAAGTCTCTGACCGGACTCTCACAAGATTGCGCAAACAAAACCCGAACAAATATAGCATTCCTTACGGTGGCGCCTACAGATGGGTCTCGTGCCCAAATTATCTCGGTGAGATTATTACCTGGTTTGGGTTTTGCTGTGCAGCGTGGTCAATTGCAGGACTTACATTTGCATTTATGACAGCATCTAATTTAATCTTCAGGGCGATAGACAACCATCAGTGGTATCGCGAAAAATTTCCTGATTATCCAAAAGAACGGAAAGCGATTATTCCTTTTATTCTGTAATCGAGCGCCCGAAGAAGAGCCCAACCCCAGACAACCGCTATTTCGCGGCTGCCAATTTATATTCACTGGCATCGGTAATAAAATCAGCATGGCCATAGCTGTCCAGAAGACTGGCAATCTTGTTAACCAATTTTTTGTCTAATAGGCTCCGCAATCCCGGGATGCGCATGCCTAAGGTGTAAAAGCCAGAGCTGGCTATAATCACCAATATCGTAACCGCTGTGGCCAGTTTGTCTTCGAAACGATAGTGTATCCCTATCTTCTCGGCACCAGCAGTCTTACCATCGCAAAAATTTTGAATGAGAAAATATTTGGAAAACCCTCGTTCCATCCAGCTATGAATTCGACCGCGCATAGAAGGATCATCAAGTAGTTCTGCGTCCATTGTTCCTCGAACGAGCTCCCCGCATGTGTCGTCATCAAACTCCTCTCTCAACGACAGTGCCCGAGCCATTATAAGATCAACAATTTCTTGGGGCGTCTCACCCAGCAAGTCCTGCGGCAGGCCCAAAAGAAAGCACCGATAGCGCGCCATTTCCACACGCTCGCGTTCTGCCGAGGTAAAGCGAGTGCGACCTTTTCCGAGCAGCTTAAATGACAGCAAAAAAATACCGATCAGTCCAGCAGGCATCTGATCAACCTGAGGGATAGGAATGCCGTAGGTAGCGACATCCCATTCCCCGCTCTGCATGATGTTGTAGCGGACCATAGAATGCATAAGACGCACTTTGGCAGCCGCTTGAAACCCACGACCGAACCGGGTCATAGCGCCGGGCATCGCAGTTGCCGTAAAGAAACTTGCTGTTTCAAGTACGCGTCTTGCCGATTTTGAGTCCGACAGCGTACCGGTCATCGTCATTGGCAATGCCGTGTACTTATTCATGAAAGTGGCAATGAACGCACCCCGGATAGCAAAAGGCGAGATAGTGACGAGCGGGATACGCTCCTGTCGAGCGCCTTTTTCAACGAGGTCCATGTCGACCCAATCGGGTGTTGCTTCCATAGCGTGGATGAAAGTAATCAGTTCCTTGGGAGCATTGGAAACCGCTTCAATGCCATTCTCGCAGGCGTCCTCTAGCATCGCGACCAGCGTACGAAATCCATATTCGGGTATCAGCGCGGCATACGCATCGGCTACCCCGTCACCCATCATTGTGTAATTGCGAATATTTGCGACCCGCTCGGGGTCAGACAGTGCGCTTTGGGCATAGCGCTTGTAGCGCGGGGGCAGGCTGTTGCCGAGGTCCGCGCCACTGACATAGCGCTCTGGTAGGATTGAGAAATCAACATCGCCATAAATTGCGGGAATCGCTTCTTTCTGC
>JAPKBI010000033.1 GCA_028823475.1 Halioglobus sp.
GCGACCGCCATGTCTTCCGTCTTCGCCGTATTGTTCCACGTTTTCAGCGGGTAGACATACACGCTCGTAGTGAGTAGTTTGACATCTTTTATAGACCCCAATGCAACGCTCGAAAAAATGATGTTGCAAGGTTAAACAGGTGCACGAGTGCCGACAACGCCAGATTCGATTCCTGCCTGAAATCGGCAAAGTAACATGGACTCTGGTCCGCACCGGAAGGCCCGAATCTGGAACTTCAGAATGGCTATATTTGTGGTACACTCAAAAAACTAATCGTGTGTCACAAGACCGTATTAGAAGGCTCATTTTGTACGTTCGGTACAGTCATTTGGCTGCGCTGATTGCGCACTAGGTATATTAATAATGACCAAGCAAGTTACATATCTCGTACCCGGTTTCTACTTGGCCATCAGCGAGAAACAGCATGCCCTGCAGTTTGCGCAGCTACCTGGGATGATGAGGCGTGCTACGCCTGTTCGGCTTGCCATTGTTGACTCATTTAACCATGGTTTTGAAGGGGATATTGAAGACCTGATAGCCGCTATGGTGAAGCGGTTTGGTGCTAAGCGTATTGCGGTAGTCACCTTTATTGAAAACCTTGAAATGGCAGGCTGTCTGACCGACTCGAAACCCGTGCATCGATTTTTTGGTGCTGTCTCAGAGAAATTGGGGACGGTCGGGTCTGATGACATCACGATAGCCGCTCCCATAAGCCTACTCTCGCAGGATGGAAATTTCCTTTGGTACGATCATGATGGCGTGTTACTGATGGAGCTCACACTCGCCGAAGTACGTGCGGTAAGTGTTTTTGCCGAGGCTATTACTGTGGAGACGGCGCGCAATATCTATCTTGAGAAACAGTATCCAGATGCCATGAACAGCTCTCAGTTCGACGAGCTAATATCGCGCATGGCAGGCGCCGATGTGTTTATGGCGCCGCTGCATATTGATAACTCAATGGAAAAAAACCTGTTCGGCAACGTTGACTACGACGAGGTGCAAGCGTTAGTGGATGCCCGCGTTGCGGCGCACGATGAAAAAATAGCCGACTCTGGCAAAGATTTAGTCCCGGTGATACCTGTAAATATGGACAAAGGGATGGCTCCTGCGTCATTGGGCTTGGTGACCGCATATGCGATGGAGTATGAAGGGGGCAAGCTTCGTGAACGTTACGATTTTGTGCCCATGTTTCTAGCCGATGAAGCGCGTATTGTGGAACGGGCAGCAACGCCCGGGGTGTTTATTTTTTCCAACTACCTGTGGACTGTTGACACCAACTTGAAACTGTCAGCAGCAATTAAAGCGGTTAATCCATCAAACATCACGATCCATGGCGGCCCGAGCACGCCGTCTTACGAAAAAGATTGCGAGATGTTTTTCGCTGACAATCCCCATGTGGATGTTGCTGTGCGCGGCGAGGGCGAGCATACCTTTGCTGATTTACTGGACAAGCTAGATATTCACACTGCTGATCTTAGCGTTCTCGAAAACGTGCCCGGAATTTCGTTTCGCGCTTCTCACAGTGTAGTGCGAAACGGTGACCGTGATCGTATCGCTGATCTCAACACCATTCCATCACCTTATTTAATGGGCTTGTTTGACGAATTCGGCTCAGTTAGAGCCGGTGCGATTATTGAAAGTAATCGTGGCTGTCCTTATGGCTGTACGTTTTGTGACTGGGGCTCCGCGACTTTATCCAAGGTGCGCCGCTTTGATCTCGATCGTGTTTATGCGGAGTTGGAGTGGTCGGCGAAGAATCAGATTGAGGATGCCTCCATCGCAGATGCAAATTTCGGCATGTTGGAGCGTGATGTGGACATTGCCTTAAAAATTGCCGACCTACGTAAGACTTATGGGTTCCCACGTTCAGTCCCTATTAATTACGCGAAGAACCAGGTCCGCTACCTGCGTCAGATTATCGAGATATTTGCTAAGGTCAATATCCTCACTGAGGGCCTAGTGTCGTTGCAATCGATGGACGAAACCACATTGAAGGTTATTGATCGCTCCAATATCAAACTGGAGAAGTATCACGAGGTAGCCCGTGAGTTCCGCCGGGCCAAGCTGCCGCTGGCGGCGGACATTATGATGGGCTTGCCGGGCTCAACGCGCACCTCCTTCAGTACTGATCTGCAAAAATGTGCCGACATGGATATTCGCGTGCGAGCCAACAAGACCACGTTGTTACCCAATAGTCCCATGAACGAGCCGGGTTACCGCAAAGAACACGGCATCGTAGCAAAGCCGGGTGAAATATTAATGGAGGCGGCCAGCTATACGCGCAAGGACTGGGAGGAGATGGATCAGCTGCGGCTAGCATACTATCTGTTTGATGTTTATGGCTTGCTGCGCTACGTCGCACGCTATGTGCGCCGCGAGACAGGCATGGGAGAAGTCGCGTTTTATGACAAAGTGCGTTCCGATGCGTCCCGCCATCCGGATGATTGGCCGGTCATCTCCAAGACACTAAAAACATTGGAGGGTTATATGGCGCCCCCGGGCTCCTGGAGTTTGTTCATTGCAGAAATCGGCCGCTATCTGATTGAGGGTCTTGAGTTGACTGACGATTCTGCTCTGCGCACGGCACTTGCGGTGCAGCATGCGCACCTGCCGGCTCCGGACCGCACGTTTCCCACCGTATTGGAACTGGAGCATGATTATGCCGCGTGGCAGGACCTTCTGCTGATTGCGCGCGAAGAAGGACATCGGGACGATTGGCAGGATCACGTGCCGCGCCTTTGCGAGTTTGGTCCTGCTACGCTGGTAATCGAAGATCCCAGCGAAGTCTGTCAGCGTGACATCGGCAAGGCTAAGGTGGTACTGGATTTGCACCTGCATACCTGGGAACTTGAATCTCCTGTTGCCCGACCCCGTCTGGGCGCGCTCGCGCTCTAGCACTAGCGAGGTGCTGGAAAAACATGGCGGCCACTGACTTGGCAGGTGGCTGTTGTTGGTACAGTTTCGACTGAATATTGGTATTGCTTCAGGTATCATCGCCGCCAGTTCAAATTGGCCCGAACTTGACGTAGGTTGCCTATGTAGCGCGAGCAAAGCGGAACCAGAAGCACGACAACAACATTGAGCAAAAAATGATCAATTCAAGCAAAAAAAGTATAGGTTTCATCAGCTTAGGGTGCCCCAAAGCACTGGTTGACTCCGAACGTATTCTCACGCAACTGAAAATGGATGGGTACGATATCGTTCCCACCTATGAGGGCGCAGATGTCGTGGTGGTAAACACCTGCGGATTCATCGACAGCGCAAAACAGGAATCGCTGGACACTATCGGCGAGGCCATCAGCAAAAATGGCCGGGTCATCGTCACTGGCTGCATGGGCAAGGGCAACGATGCGCAATCCATTATGGAATTACACCCCAAAGTGCTCAGTGTGACTGGACCAGCGGCTTATGAAGAGGTGGTTAGCGCGGTGCATGAATATCTGCCTTACACGCCAGTGCATGACCCCTTCGCCGACCTGGTACCGCCTCAGGGGGTTAAACTCACGCCACGCCACTATGCGTATCTCAAGATCTCAGAAGGCTGCAACCACCGCTGCAGTTTTTGCATCATCCCCGATATGCGCGGCGATCTGGTCAGTCGGCCCATTGGCGATGTCATGGAGGAGGCCGAGAGGCTGGTGCGCGCTGGCGTACGGGAACTGCTGGTTATCTCTCAGGACACCAGTGCCTATGGCGTCGATACAAAGTACCGCACAGGATTTTGGAATGGTCGCCCCCTAAAAACGCGCATGCAGGAATTGTGCGAGGCGCTGGGTGAGTTCGGCATCTGGGTGCGTCTGCATTATGTCTACCCTTACCCTCATGTGGACAAGATAATCCCGCTAATGGCCGAGGGTAAAATACTGCCCTATCTGGATGTACCTTTTCAGCATGGCAGCCCTGAGGTGCTCAAGCGTATGCAACGCCCCGCGGCAGCGGAAAAATCCTTGGAACGGATCAAGGCCTGGCGCGATACCTGTCCTGACATCACGCTTCGCAGTACCTTTATTGTTGGATTTCCGGGCGAGACCGAGGATGACTTTGACGTATTGCTCGACTTTATGCGCGAGGCTCAGCTTGATCGCGTGGGCTGCTTTCAGTACTCCCCCGTCAAGGGCGCAAGAGCCAACGATTTACCCAACCACGTAGCGGATGAATTAAAGCAGGAGCGCTGGGAGCGTTTTATGGCGTTGCAACAGGAAATCAGTGCCGCAAAACTGCAGACAAAAATAGGCAAGACTATCGAAATCCTGATCGATGAAGTTGACGCAGACGGGGCCATAGGTCGCTCCAGCGCAGATGCCCCTGAAATTGATGGCAGGGTATTCTTAGAAGGCGCAATTGAACTGAGCCCAGGAGACTTTGTAGAGGCAGAAGTGACCGCGGCTGACGACTACGATTTGTGGGCCGGTTAGCCGCACTTTGAACCTGATACTGTTCACCGATGGCGATCGAGTGGAGCCGAACAAGATTGCGCTGCGCGGTCGCCGCCTGAAGCACCTGCGGCAGGTGCATCGGGCCAACAGTGGCGACATCCTGCGTGTCGGCGAAATTGATGGTTTGATGGGTAAAGGCGAAATTCTCGAGATCAACGATGCGCTCGCTACCCTGTCTATTTCACTCGACCAGTCGCCGCCTAAAAAATTGCCTCTAAGACTGGTGCTGGCCCTACCCCGCCCCAAAATGCTGCGGCGCATTCTGCGCACTATTGCTGAAATGGGTGTGGCCGAGTTACATCTAATCAACAGCTACCGTGTGGAAAAAAGCTACTGGCAAAGCCCTGTGCTCAAACCAGACACCTCACGGGAATACCTGTTACGGGGGCTGGAGCAATCGCGGGACACACAGGTGCCGCGAGTGCATCATCATCATGCCTTCAAACCGTTTGTAGAAGATAGCTTGCCCGGCATGGTTAGAGCCGGGTACGCCCTGCTAGCTCACCCAGGCGAGCATTCTCCATGCCCGCGACACATCAGCGGGGAAACCCTGCTGGTGATCGGGCCCGAAGGCGGCTTCATCCCCTATGAGGTGGATAAACTGCAAAGTGCTGGATGTAACGTCGTGTCTCTGGGCCCGCGTATCCTGCGCGTGGAAAACGCAGTAACCAGCTTACTGGGCAGGCTCTTCTAGACTGTATAGCGCAACCACTGGCCTAGACGCCCTATGCCTGTAAATCACACACTGTAACCGGGGCGACCCATTGGCGGCGTGGCAGACAGCAATGAACTTTGGTATCACCCAAAAGGATAAACCACAGACCCATTTGGGTAATAACGGCTAAAGAAAATCACGGTACTCGTAGATTTGAATGTTTCAGGGTGATAGATTCGATCCATTAATGATAACAAGTGAGAGGTACCGTAATGATCTTTCGTCAACGTGTTCTAGCAATACAACTGTCCGCCGCTTTAGCCATCACCTCCGTGGGGCTCATTCCTACGGTAGCCTTGGCTCAGGCGATGCTGGAAGAAGTCGTCGTAACCGCCCGAAAGCGCGAGGAATCGCTACAGGAAACACCGGTAGCAGTTAGTGCGTTTACCGGTCAAAGCCTACAAGAGCTAGGGTTGACCAACATCTCGGACCTCACACGAGTGGTTCCCAATGTCGACATGTATTCAGGCAACGGCACGACCGGAGCCGGCAACGCCTTTATCCGTGGTATTGGCGCTCGCAATACCGGAGTGAACTATGACTCGGGCGTCGGCATCTATGTTGATAATGTCTATGTTTCCCGCGCCGACGGTGCAATTGTGGATAATGTTGATGTGCAAAGCGTTCAGGTATTGCGCGGTCCCCAGGGCACATTGTTTGGCAAGAACACGACCGGTGGCGCGATTCTGTATGCGACGAATCGGCCCGAGGATGAGTTCGGCGGCAACGCATTAGTGCGCGTTGGTAACTACAATAAAATCGACAGCACATTAACGGTCAATGTACCGCTGGTCGGTGACACGCTGATGTCGCGCTTTTCACTGTATCAAACCAAAAATGACGGTTACGTACAGAGCGAAATTCCAGATGACCTGCCGCCCCAGGCTCTGGGCAATACCCCTTTTTATGAAGGCGAATATAATGATGTCAACCGTTACGGCGGGCAGGCGCAATTGCGCTGGTTAGCCGCTGACGATCTGACGCTGGACCTGAACTATAACTACGGCAAAACCGATCAAGCCGCCCGCGGGCAGAACTGTGAAGTGGTGACGGACATACCCGGCACGGGCTGGCAGGGGGACCTGCAGGATCCCTTCATCGTTGTACCGTCGACTACCGAGACGATTATCGACTGGTGTCAACGGAACGAAGATCTCGGCATCGACAAAATTATGGCTAACCTGGAGCCTAATCAGTACAAGTCTGAAGTCAACACCCTAGCACTGACAGTGGACTGGGAAATCACTGACGTATTGAACTTTAAGAGCATCAGCGCCGCACGCAGTGCCGAGGGTGGCGAGGTCAATGAGCTTGATGCCATCGGTATCGCACTGTTAGGACGCACCAATTTTGCGGGTAATGGTGCGGAGCAGCGCAACACTGATTCCTACAGTCAGGAATTTCAGTTATTGGGCAGCGCCTTTGACGATAAACTCGATTATGTGGTCGGCGCGTTTGGTTTTACAGAAAAGACAGACAAAGGCGCGGCCACCTCGCCTTCCCTGTTTTTTAACGCACTAAGCATTCCCAATCTTGCGTTTTATCAGAGTAATCTGACCAAATTGGAGGCAAAAAATACGTCGGCCTCAATCTTCGGCCAAGCCGATTGGCATTTTGATGAATACTGGACCGTGACTTTGGGTGCACGCTACACGTGGGAAGAGCGGGAAGTGACACGCACATTCCGTGTGCCGGATATCAATGACCTGGCAACCACCGGTGATGCATCGGTGTCTCCACTTTCCGACACTTTTTTTGAGTTCCCCAGTGGTCCAGAGACATTCAATCCAAACCACGGTTACGTTGTCGCTATCGACCAAAGGCCTGAGTCTCCCACGTTTGGTATGCCCGACCCCCGCGCTGACCAGACGCTAAAAATTGATGACTCTAAAATTACGCCGATGATGAGTATTCAGCGCACCTTTGACGGCGTTGGCTTCATGGATTTCGGCAATGCCTACCTGACCATTGCCAACGGCTTTCTGTCCGGCGGCATTACCGATACCGTCGATACGGTCACCGGCCTAGTGGGAGACTACGACCCGGAAGAAGTGTGGAACTACGAGATCGGCTTTAAAATGGACGCTTGGGAACGTAAATTACGCCTCAATACCGCTATATTTTATACCGACTATACAGATCGTCAGTTAACTACCATCCGCATCAGTCCCGAGGGTCGTATTGCTGGCGCACTCATTAATGCTAAGTCGTCTTACATCTCTGGCATTGAAATGGAAGCTATCATACTGCCCACCGACAATCTTCGACTAACGGCGAATGTAACGTTCAACCACGGCGAAATCGAAGAGTATGACGATTTCCGCATCGAGAGCATACCGGAATCTGGCATACGGCCAGAATGCACTGCTATCGAAACCGGAGCAGGCGAGGTTGCCAACTGTCCGATCGATCGCTCCGATGAAGATCTACCGCGTCTTCCCGACAGCATCTTCTACCTAGCGGCGCAATATACCTTTGAGACAAACTATGGCTCAGTGGTTCCAATGATCTCTTGGTCCTACCGCACCAATCTGCAGAACTGTTTTGACGCGACCAGTTGTCTCTCTGGTGTCTACAAAGTGGACCAGGAAGATGTCTCCGCTCGCCTGACCTGGAACTCCCCGGACATGAACTGGCGAGTAACCGGCTTTGGCAACAATCTCACGGATGACAGATATGTGCAGGGTGGCACACCACTAGTGGACGTGACTTCGACTGCAGGCACGACGTATAATCTGCCACGCACCTACGGTATTGAAGCGGCCTACAACTGGTAAGTTTACTTACAGATCAAAGCCCGGAATAATCCAATTATTCCGGGCTTTTTTATGCCGCTCTATTCAGACCCGACGACACCCGCGCTGCGTTCAAAAGAAAAACCCGCGACCTACGTGATCGACAAACCTGCCGGACAGGCCACACCCGTGCCGCCCAATCCACAATAGCCATTGATGTTTTTCGCCAGATACTGCTGGTGATAATCTTCCGCATAATAAAACTCTGAAGCCGATTCAATCTCTGTGGTGATGGGACCGAAGCCAGCTCTATCTAATGCCTGCTGAAAATTTTCTTGGGAACTCACTGCCAACATGTTCTGGGCATCATCAGACGTATAAATACCCGAACGATACTGCGTGCCCATGTCGTTACCCTGACGCATACCCTGAGTAGGATTGTGCCCTTCCCAGAATGCCTTGAGCAATTGTTCTACGCTCACCTGCGCGGGATCAAAAACCACCAGCACGACTTCGTTATGCCCGGTGCGTCCGCTGCAGACCTCCTGATACGTTGGGTTGGGTGTTAGCCCTGCGGCGTAGCCAACAGCCGTGGAAAAAACTCCCTCCAGTTGCCAGAATATGCGCTCAACGCCCCAGAAACAGCCCATGCCAAACACGATCTGTTGCAAGTGCGCGGGAAACGGGCCCCGCAGTGGATTACCGTTGACATAGTGGGCTAAGGGGACAGGCATTTCTTCGACCCGACCGGGTAGTGCTGTTTCTGGCGTTGGCATGCGATGCTTCCTGCGAATATCAAAGAGTTTCATAGGCTGCAAGTATAGCGATAATTAGGGTAAAGTGAGGTCCGTCTCGCAAAAGAAATAATCTTAATGCCCATTACTCGCAGAAGCATGTTGGGACTACTGTCCAGCAGCACATTTTTTTTAACCCTTGCCCCGGGTGCGGTAATATCAGCAGAACTGCCGCCAGATGCCCCTATACTGAAGTTCCCACAGGGCGTCGCCTCAGGTGACCCTCAGCCCGACGGGATTATGTTGTGGACCCGTGCCGTTCCCGCAACAGACACCAGCACCCCAGTGCACTTGTTGCTGCAAGTCAGTTCCAACCGCGAATTTTCTACGCTTCTGCTGCAAGAAAACATACAGACGGACGCCGACAGCGACTACACGGTGCGCACCTATATCGACGGACTGGCTGCGAACACGCATTACTACTATCGCTTTTTAGGCGCCGACAAATCCGTATCGCGCACCGGCCGCACTCGCACCGCGCCCGCACCAGGACAGCCAAGCAAGGTAAATCTGGCCTTCGTTAGCTGCCAGAGTTTTGAACAGGCCTATTACGGAAGTTGGGCGCGCATGTTAGAGGACGATCGCGCCGCTGACACGGCTGACCAGATTCAGTTTGTCTTACATCTAGGGGATTTCATTTATGAGCGTTGCTGGAAAGAACGCCTAGACGGTACTGCACTGTCTCGGATAGTGCCGCCATTTCCAAATGGTGTCACTACAGAAAAAAACCGTTATGCCGTCTCACTCGCAGACTATCGCCACCTCTATAAAACCTACTTGAGTGATCCTCATTTACAGGACGCACGCGCAAACTGGCCATTCATCTGCATCTGGGACGACCATGAGTTTGCCAATGATAACTTTCAAGGTTACTCAACTTATGATGACCCACCCGTACTCCAGGCACAGCGAAAAATGGACGCAAACCAAGCGTGGTTCGAATTTATTCCGGCAGTATTGAACCAGCTCGAAGCACAGCCTGCCCACGATTTCGAACCGCAGGTATTGGGAGAAGATGAGGCCACCCAGAATCAGGCCGCTGTTGACAGCTTACGCATCTACCGAAAGCTAAGCTGGGGCAAATACGTCGACATAGTGCTTACCGATACCCGCAGCTATCGCAGCCCGGCCTGCCTTCCACACGGCCTTTCGGCCTCAATGGAACTACCACTGGATCCTGTCGAGTTAGTCTCCATTGCCGATGCCGGCAGTGCCTACAATGAGGGCAACCCGCCTAAGACGCTTCCCTTCGGGGACGGCACGGTCCCCAATCCGGCACAGCACCGTGCCCCCGGCAGCATGCTGGGGCTTGAACAACGGGACTGGTTTTTGGAGACGATCAAGACCTCCACTGCCCCATGGAAACTTTGGGGCAACGCCATGCCTCTGCTGCCTATGCGTTTAGATATGTCTAACCTCCCCCTTGCCGGATATCACGATAGCGTTTTCAATATTGACGGCTGGGCAGGCTACCCTTTTGAGTTAAGCGTGTTGATGCGTTATCTCGAAGATGAAAATGTATCCGGATTAGTGTCGCTGTCAGGCGATCACCACATGCAGGGGGCAGGCACCATCCGCAGCTCAACCACCGAAGCAGATGCACCACCGGTAGCAGTCGATTTCAACGTCGCCGGCATCAGTTCCTCGCCGCTTTTTGAGGACTTAATTGCCGTGGCAAGGGCCGATCACGCCGGCTTTGCACCGTTGGTCTATCGCGAAACAGACGATGGAATAGAGCCGGTGTGGAACGTCTCCATGCTATCGGGCGTGCTTGCCGCGTTTGCCTATGGTAAAACCGGGTTCGACACGTTGACGGACTGGCTGGGGCCCAATAGCGCCAATCCAGGCCTGCAATATGTGGATACGACCGCCAACGGTTATGGCCTCGCCAGCTTCGGCGCTCAGGAAATGCAGGTACAGTTGGTCACGATGAACGATTGCCAGGTGGATTTTGTCGAGCCTCCCGGTATACGGCATATCGCCAAATTTCAACTGCCACATTGGAGCGCCGGAGAACCCCCAGTTTTGGAAGGGCCCGACTTTGAAGGGGCAGCCCCCTTTCCCTTTAAGGCCCCCACAGTGTAAACTGTCATTCTATAATGGGAAATCGCAACGGCGATTTTCACGCCATTGTCATAATCACACCATACAATCACCCCCAGTTTTAGAACACTTCGGGAGATATCCTGGGCATTATGAGCACGGGACGACACACAGAACGGTAAGTAACAATGAATACGCATAGAATTAATGCACATCAGCTATCCAGCCGCAAACTCTGGCAGCTGGCAGAGGCACCATCCACCGATGGACTCAGCAGTGACGAGCTATCTGAGGTTATCGCTGAACTGGCCAAGCGCTGTCATGATCTGGATGAACTGGAGAAAATAGTCAAACTTGAGGCTACTTCCAAGGACTGAAGTCCTGTTGTTCGGACCGCACTATGGCCAAACCACCCGCTAGCCGGTCCTCCTCGCAAGAAATCGCACAATTTTTGCAAGAAAGCCGAACCATCACCCAGTTCGTCGATAAGCAACCGCGCTTGCTCTTTGCCGTTGACGCAACCGCCAGCCGTCAGCCCACTTGGAATCGCGCTCGCCAATTGCAGCAGGAAATGTTCCACGTCAGCGGCAAGGTCACAACACTGGCCGTGCAGCTCTGCTATTTTCGAGGCTTCGGTGAGTTCCGCGCCAGTCGCTGGTTAACAGACAGCGCCGAACTCGCAAGGTTAATGGGCCTGGTTCAGTGCGAAGGCGGCCGGACCCAGATCGCACGACTGCTGAATCACGCCGTTAGTGAACACCGTAAGGCAGCGGTGCGCGCCCTAGTGTTCATCGGCGACGCGATGGAGGAAAACCCTGACAGTCTGTGCGACCTAGCTGGCCAGTGCGGCATTCTGCAACTGCCTCTATTCCTTTTTCAGGAAGGCAGCGATCGCCAGGTGGAGCAAACCCTTCGCGCCATGGCTAAACTCAGCGGCGGCGCCTACGCCCGTTTCGACAGTAACAGCGCTGATTTACTCGCAGGCTTACTGGGGGCAGTGGCTAGCTTTGCTACCGGGGGACGAACTGCACTTGAAGCACACGGCGGTGACAGTGCTAAACTGTTGCTCCAACAGTTGAAGTCCTGAGAGAAAATGTGCCCCGACTAATATTGCTGCTAGCAATTATTGCCGTTGTCTACATCCTTCTGCGTCGAGCGCAAGCCATGCCTCCGCACAAGCGCCGTGCTGAATACATCAAGCTGGGACTGGGAATCGCCCTAGTGACGACACTATTCCTCGCCGCAACCGGCCGCATGAACTGGATCGGCGCCGCCTTCGCCGGCCTACTGGTCGTTGCGCGCCAAGGATTACCGCTACTTTTACGTCTGTTTCCAATGCTTGCGCATCTGCGCAACAAGAGCGCTCCTGCAGCCGGCCAAAACTCGACCGTAGAGACCGCCCTATTGCGTATGAATATGGATCACGATAGCGGCGCATTGCAGGGCGAAATTCTCCAAGGTAGCTTTAAAGGTTGGCGCCTGACAAACATGGATCGGCAGCAGCTTGAGCAATTTTTCGCTTACTGTGGCAGCGAGGACGCAGACTCACTCCAATTGCTGGACAGCTATTTACAGCAGCGCTTCCCGGGTGAAGCTTTTGCTGGACAACAACAGTCTGCCCCGGGAAGTAGCAACACCATGGGCCGCAGCGAAGCACTGGCCATGCTGGGTCTGAGTGATGATGCGACCAAGGAAGATATTATCACTGCACACCGTAAACTCATCCAAAAACTGCATCCTGACCGTGGTGGCAATGACTACCTGGCAGCACAAATCAACCAGGCCAAAGATCTGCTTCTAGGATGACACCAAAACTAGCAACATTCCTTTCAAATGCTTACACTGGCGCGCTGATTTTTTGAGGACAGACCACTGCCATGACTGACATATTTGTTGTTCGGAACCAACTCGGACATTACTGGGGGAAATCCAAAGCGTGGGTGGATGGATCAGTTCCTCGCTCGGTAATGCGCACCCAGCATGAAGACGATGCCATTAATACGCTGTTCGAGCTTAGCTCCAAGGATGTTGAGTTGCGCGGTGAAGTCATTGCGTCAGTGCTAACAGAACGAGGTGACCCGGTCATTGAGCCTAGCCAGATACCACTGCTAGAGGAACCAGAATCAGAAGAAGAGCAGACGAAGACAGTCTATACGGACGAACCCCAGGCTTCAGTAAACCCTTAAAAAATGTCACTGTTAGCCTCGCCGGCAGACAACTATGGCTCGGCCATTACTTAGGATTAAGCACCGCTGTGATCGTGCAACGGACTATGCAAACGCAAAAATCCAGGCAAGTTTCAGTGAACCTTAGCGGACCCTCGCCTTATAACAGAAATGATGTGCGGGGTTTTTGCGAATTCATCCATTACGCAATCTTAATGGCGCAACCACGTATTTGCTTGAGTTCCTGCTTTACACATGATAAAAATTAATCATGAAAATGTCTGTCGACTTATTAGGTCGTAACCTCCGATTAGTATTACTGCTGCTGCTGTTAGCATCGCAGGGCATTGCTAATGCACACGAGCAAAGCGCCGGGCACTCGCTCGACTCTCACCTATGCTCAGTCTGTCTAATCGGGCACAGCTTAGGTGCTGCTGTCAGCGCCAATTCTGATTTACCACAGTTGTCTGCTACCTGTGCCGTCGGCCTGACCCAGCCAGTAGCCGCTGTACTGATTTCCCACCGTAATGAATACTTCGCCCGGGCCCCGCCTGCTTCTCTCTGAAACACCGTAAAACCCAACTGATCCAACATTAGGTTTTGTCACCGCTTTAAACGGTGGTTAGTTAATATGAGAGAATCAAAGTATGTCTATTCCAATACGATGCAGCGTCGCACTGACGCTGTTTGGGCATCTGATGTCCACACAAAGTCTGGCTCAACAACCTGCACTCAATGAGGCCGCAGCGCCACATAACCATGCAATGCTGGAAGAGATTCTTGTTACCGCCAACCCGTTAGGGCGCGATTCCAATGATCT
Source organism: Halioglobus sp. (assembly GCA_028823475.1). Taxonomy (GTDB): domain Bacteria; phylum Pseudomonadota; class Gammaproteobacteria; order Pseudomonadales; family Halieaceae; genus Marimicrobium. The sequence continues at coordinate 13,709 of JAPKBI010000033.1, forward strand.
CTCCCAATCTGCCACCGTGCTCGAAGGGCAAGCACTGAGTCGGCAACTGGCAAGTTCACTGGGGGAAACGCTGGCACGTATGCCCGGCTTGTCCAACGCGAGTTTTGGAGAGAATGTCGGCCGGCCGGTGATTCGTGGCTTGCAAGGCACACGCGTAGGTGTCCTTAACAACAGCCTGGCAGTCAGTGATGCCTCTTCTGTAAGCCAGGACCACGCGGTATCCGTTGAACCTTTTCTGACAGATCAGATCGAAATCCTACGCGGGCCTGCAACGTTATTATTCGGGTCAGGTGCAATCGGTGGTGTCGT
>JAPKBI010000034.1 GCA_028823475.1 Halioglobus sp.
CACCCATGCAAACCCGGCACACTTGCACTGGCTATGGAGGCTGGTGTTTACCATGACATGCTACACGCGCTGATCGATTACTGGCTGCGCTTTTTTAGCTGTGTCACTGACGATTATGCCATCAATGCTCAGTTAAAAAATGCTCGAGTGTTTAGCCGCCAGTGAACTTTTAGAGCTTCGCTCTACTTTTTTTAACGCCGTTATAGCCAAGCGTTTCAATTTACCCGGCAATTCTGTTGCCTGATTACAGCGCAAATAGGTTGATACACCAAATATTCGAGCAAGAGCCTCGTCACCTTTTTCTGTCCCTATGCTGATACAGACACAAGCCACTCCCTGTTGCCGGGCTTCCTCTAGCGCCTTGGCAGCGTCGGCCTCGGCATATCGGCCCTCATATTCGTCGTCATAAGCAAAACCATCAGTGAGCACGATCAAAAGACGGTGGGTATGATATTTTTCTTGCTGAATACGAAAGCTAGCATGCCGAATGGCTGCCCCCAATCGGGTGAGGCCTGAGGGTTTCAGGGCCAGTATGCGCTCATCAATCACTGCCGTATCGAGCTCATCGAAACGCTTAATACGAATCAGGCGCGCCATTGCACGACCCCAAGAATGAAATCCATAGATAGCGACTCGATCGCCAAATTTTGATAGTACAGTCGATATTAGACGTGCGACATGCAACTGCTGGCCAAATATTGTTTTTCCAGATTCAATGATATCTGCAGTAGAGCGAGAGAGATCCACCAACATCATGGCACTCAAGTCTCGGCGAGTACGCTGACTGCTGCAGTAAATGCTCTCTTCATTGGAGTGGCCCGCTGCACGATCAATAAAATGTTCAACCAAAGCGTCCACGTCGATATCACTACCTTGCGGTTGGCGGCGATGATTTTCAAACTCAGCACCCACTTTTATAAGCTGCTGAGCCAGTGAATGGGGCGATAAACCGCAAGACTCTAATGTATGGTGTTCACCGAGAACATCGATTATGGCATCTGCTGGGACATCCACCTCATTAACGCTCACCCAATTTTCTCTATAGCGCTCTTTACGTTCATCCCACTCGGGGTATTGCCAGTCGCTGACAGCATAAAGTAGCTCTATTTTTTCGGGCAATGCATCGACAGAGTGCGCATTGTCGCTGGTACCTGCACCTACTCCAGCTTGGTAAGCTGCGCCTTCGCCGTGCATGCCGCCAGCGCTTCCCTCTTCTTCACTTTGACCACCTCGCCCCATGCCCAATATGTCCCGCAACATATCACTGAACCAACTGCTTTTTGCCAGCGGATTAGAAAAAAGGTTGAGAAGCTTGGCCCCTGACTCGTCTAGCTCTTCATCTTCATCATGTTTTGGCAGTTCTTTGATGGTGAAGGTTTTCATTCTCCCGGCATTATCTAATAGCCTCACTTGCTCTTTGGCCGTTTTAGCCAACAGCCTTGGCCGCAGCTTCCCCATCCAGTCGGGCAGCAAGTCAATGTTCTGCCTGTGATCTCGTGATCGCTCAAGGGAGAACTCAGCGGCATGGGATGCCGAGGGTGGCAGTACGAGTTGAGATAAAAGACGGCTCGGCACTAGCTGCCGACAGTGTTCAATCGCCCTCGGCACCTCAAGAGAGAAGTATCGCCGCGATACCGAAGGTCGAAGGTTGATGCCTTTTAACATATCTGATTCAAGACTACCTGCCGCTACTAGTGCCGCATGAAGCATAACGACAATGCCCTGCTGATGCGCGTTCAGCGAGGGGGCTAAAATAATTGATTGGCCGTCAAAGTAACTTTGCTCCTGCGTATCACTAATTCGGACTTTTAATGGGCAACCTGCAATGGCTGAGGCCAAAAAACTCAGGCCAACGGTAATATCTGGGGCCTTGTTAAACCGTTCTACCAAATTGCCTGCGGCCATTTTGCTATCGACAATAAATTTAGGTCTTGGCGCGAGCACCATGTCTAAAGGTACTGCTCAACTAAGCTAGTCAAACCAGCAATCACTTGTGGATCATCACTGAGAGCACTGGCCATAGTCGCCACACCGGCATCACGAGGTGTTACACCTTCTTTAACCATTTTCCCCGTACTGACCAGAGCCCGTGTTGATGCGACCTCCGATAATCCAGGGGCCTCTAGGCGGCGCATAGCGGCGGCCAGCTGTACTAGGTTTTGCGCCAAACCAGGTTCGATATCGTAGATTTCAGTTAATACACGTTTTTCGACCTCCATCGGCGGAAAGTCGAAATCCATCGCCACCATACGCTGGCGAGTCGAGGCTTTGAGGTCTTTGAGCAAGGTTTGATAACCCGGATTGTAAGAAAGGACCAGCATGAATTCAGGTGCCGCTTTAAGTGATGCCGCCAAGCGCTCGATGTTCAGTTCGCGACGATGATCGGTAAGTGGGTGCAGTACAACGACGGTGTCAGAGCGCGCCTCAACCACTTCATCCAGATAGCAGATGGCCCCTTCCTTGACCGACGTTGTAAGAGGCCCGTCCTGCCATACTGTCTCATTGCCTTTTAAAATAAAGCGCCCGATCAGGTCAGCCGCTGTCAGGTCTTCGTGACAGGCGACGGTGATGAGAGGCCTCCCCAGCTCATGCGCCATATGCTCTACAAACCGTGTTTTTCCCACACCTGTAGGCCCCTTTAACAATACTGGCAATTGCTGCTTGTAAGCCGCGGTAAATAACTGCTCTTCATTACCAACCGGAATATACTGCACTTTTGACATACACGTTTTACTCCAAAATCAAAAAATAGGCCCTTTAAATCTAGTGTTATAAAAACGCCTTTTCTGCTTATACACTAACCTTGAATACCCTTTAGTAATCTATGGTTTCGTTAATTCTCTCACAACAACCTAAATAGTCCTCAAGCATCTCTTGCATCACCTGGCGGACACTGGTCTCTTGTTTTAATAGTCCAATCACCTGACCTGCGGGGTACGTCACCATCTCTTCAATATTATTTTTCTCAACGCGCTCCACCACATCTCTGGTTAGAATGATTTGTAACGGGAACGGCAGAGGCTTGGGCGCCTTATCGCTCTCCCACACATGGGTGAATTCGCTGACTATCATGCGCACTGGTTTACCCGTCATACTGCGTGAGCGTACTGTTTCATCCGATTCAGCATCGAGAATTTTTTTACGTTGCATCGACGACAACTCACTTTCCTGGGTGGGCAGCCAAACCGATCCCGTCCAAACACCTTCAGCCCCCAGTGCTAATGCGGCGGCAATTTGTCTGCCCGAAGCAATTCCACCTGCGGCTAAAACTGGGGTGGGCGCCACGGCATCGACCACCTGAGGCGTGAGTACCATGGTGGAAATATCTCCGGTATGACCAGCCGCTTCTCCACCCACAGCAATAATAAGGTCCACCCCGGCCTCCTTGTGCTTGACGGCATGTTTGACCTTACCTGCCATGGCCGCTACTTTGATACCCGCTGTTTTGCACATGTCCATAATACGCGGACTGGGCGTGCCCAAGGCGTTGACATAAAGTCTAACTTTAGGATGCTTTAATGCGATAGCCAGCATCTCATAAGGGCGATCACCAATAATCGAGCTATCCTCTATCCTGGAAAAATGCCCCTCGTGGTCTGCGGGTAGTTCCGGCAATTTATATTTTTCGACAAGACCTTGCATAAAATCTTTATGCGGTTGAGGAATCATTGCTTCGAGTTTGGTAAAATCTGCTTCTTCAATCCGCTGCCCTGGAATTAACAGATCAACCCCATAGCATTTATCACCGATATGTTGGTCAATCCAGGTCAATTCCTGTTCAAGTTGTTCCGCTGTAAAACCCGCAATACCCAACACACCAAAGCCCCCTGCTCTGGATACTTCTGAGACAACATCGCGACAGTGGCTGAAGGCAAAAATGGGTGCTTCGATATCAAGTAGGGTGCAGATCGATGTTTTCATTAACAGTATCCTATAGAAAATAAAAGCGACTCACCGACTACAGCGAGTGATGGACTAGCTTGTTCTTATTGATAAGTAAACAATGCGCATTAACACTGATCAAAAAATAGCGGTTATAACTACAACCCTTGCAGCGATGTTCCCCCATCAACGGGTATGGATACACCGTTAATGTAGCTGCCCGCATCACTAGCCAGCATTAATAAGGGAACATTTAACTCCTGAAGATCCCCCGCTCTTTTAAGAGGGGTACGATCTAATACTTGCACTCCTATATCGGAACTCAAGAACTCATTGGTCATTTCACTGGGGAAGTGTCCAGGGCAGATAGCATTAGTGCGTATACCAAACCGCGCTAAATCCAGGGCCATGGTTTGGGTCAGTGTTAGCACGGCAGATTTCGACGTACAGTAGGTGGCATTGCCCCGAGCAACCTGCAAGCCATACATCGACGAAATATTAACGATACTGCCGCCGGTTTTGGCGTTTTTGGCTCGCCGTGCAAACTCACTGGAAATACGCCAGATACTTTTCACATTGGTGTCCATGGCAAAATCCCAAAACGCTTCATCAATATCTAAAAAACGTTTAGCACCTCCGGCGCCAGCATTATTGACCAGTGTAGTCACCGGCCCGAAGGCATTTTCCGCAGTATCAAAGGCAGCTTTGATGGCGGCAGGATCGTTAACATCCATACTGATTGCCAGTGCTTCGCCACCTGAGCTCACTATCTCTTGTACCACTTGATCAAGCGCTTCCTGGCGTCGCGCTGTAACAATCACTTTTGCACCTGCAGCGGCTAAGACATGAGAAAAATGGCGACCCAAACCACTAGAGGCCCCGGTAACCAAGGACACCTTGCCTTTCATCGATAGCTGGTCTTTATAGGTATGCACTGTGCTCACAAATGTATCCAATCACCTTTATATTAGTATACTCTTTTGTTATTATCTGTCAATCACAACTACTTATTGCCTCTTTAACAGCATTGCATTGACCCTATTACTAGCAAGGGTTTTGGAGCTTGATCTGGTAATAAAACACAAAGGCTAGTTATCGATAATATATTGGTATACTATTAAAATTATATTAAGCGAACCGAGAGAATTATGACGACTGATTCCAAGAGCGAAGGAAAAGATCTGGCGGCAACAATTAGCGATGAGGATATCAGCAGAGCTCGATCTCAAATCGGCATAGCCGTGCCCCTGCGCTGCGCAACTCATTCCCCCGTTGCCGCGGATGCGACTATTCGTAATTTCACTTGGGGTTATGGTGATGATAACCCACTGTACATGGACCCAGAATATGGCGCCAACAGTCGCTGGAGAGGCATGATTGCCGCTCCGATGTACCCTATTGCTACAGGGGCTTGTGAAACTCCACCCTTGACCGGCGAAAAGAAAACATTATTTAAGGGTTTATTTCGTGGTGTGGGTAAATATTATTCTGGCGTTGAGTTTGAGTGGTTTCGCCCGATTAGCCCAGGCCAAAAAACCTATATCGATTGGTCAACTTTTGATATCAAAGTGAAAGAGTCCAGCTTTAGTGGCAGTCGCTCGGTGATTGAAACTTATCGTTGCCTGCATGTCGATCAGTTAGGTGTGCCCGTGGCGGTACGTTACGAGAGTTATATTAATGCTGATCGTGGCGGCTCCAAGAAAACCGGTAAACACAACAAAGTTGAGCGTCAATCCTATAGCGATGAAGATATTGCACGCATTGACGAAATGTATGCGCAGGAACAATGCCGCGGCGCCAAGCTGCGTTACTTCGAAGACGTCAATGTGGGTGATGAGTTAACGCCGGTTGTGAAAGGCCCGCTAACGGTTACCGACGTGATCAGCCAGCACGTAGGTTGGGGGATGGGTGAATATGGAATTGGACCCTTGCGACACGCCTGGAAATTACGCACTCAAAAACTAAAGGGTTTCTACAACAAGGACGAATACGGCGTACCCGATGTTATGCAACGCATGCACTGGAACCCTGACTGGGCAGAGAAAATTGGACTGCCAGCACCTTATGACTACGGACAAATGCGCAGCTGCTGGCTGAGCCAGTTGTTAACAAACTGGATGGGGGATGATGCCTGGTTATGGCAGATGAATAACCGCCTAAATAGTTTTAACTTTTTGGGTGATACTCACATTATGAAAGGTGTGATTACCAAGAAGGAAATTATTGATGGCCACTGTGTGGTAAACATTGAAGCAAAGGGCACTAATCAGCGCGATGAAGATAGTGTAACCGGTTCGGCAAAAATTATATTGCCCTCACGTGAGCATGGACCGGTAACACTACCCAATGCTGCCGAAGAGTTAAAAAAACGTGGCGCAAAAATGATGGACCTGCGCGGTCGCGAAGAACCATTACCAGCCGGCCATGCAACGGCTGTAGTTTAAGGCATAACTGGATACTAGGTTTGATGCAAAGTTATCAAGAATTTTCACAGCGTATAGACGCGGTACTCAACTCGAGCTCTGTTCACAAAGCTATATTATCCGGTGGCTCCGAATATAACTGGGGTGAATTATACCGGGCCGTTGCAGACTTCGAAGCCCTGTTTCAACAACTAAAATTACCTGTCGGTTCAGCGGTCGGGGTTATTACACATTCCTCCCCCAACGCTGTTGCCGCTTTACTGGCTTTACTGAAAACCGGTCGTTGTTTTGCCACTATTAATCCTATTCAGAGCTCGGAAAAAATCGCCAGTGATATAACTAAGCTGCGCTTGCCTGCGGTTATCCTTGCAGAGAACGACTTGGACAATGACATTATAAATCGCGCTGTTTACAGTACTGGTGGTGCAGTTTTAGTGACGTCAAGTACGCCAGACCTATCAGTTAAGTTATCGGTTAAATTACTGCAAAAAAAGCAAGCGGGCGAATATTACCCACTGCAGAAAAACATTGCTGTACTGATGCAGTCCAGCGGTACAACCGGTGACCCAAAGCGCATCCCTCTAACGTTTAAGAGCTTGCTTTTTCCGATATCACAACAGCTTCGCAAAGAAGAAAGCGAGGTTGTCTACAAAGCGACACCCCTCATCGTTGCCAGCCCGCTGGCACATATTGGCGGGCTGTTTTTCGCCGTAAAAGCTGTCCTTGATGCACGTCCGCAGGTACTGATGGAACGTTTTAATGTGCAGCAATGGGTTGATCTGGTTAAAACCCATCAAATGAAACTGGGTCACTTGGTACCCGCTACCATCAAAATGATTTTTGATGCCGATGTCGCCAGGGAAGATCTTGCCAGCTTAAAAGCGCTGATCAGTGGATCTGCGCCTCTGCGCCCGGAGTTACAGCAAGCCTTTGAAGCCAGGTACGGCACACCTATTTTAGTGGTTTATGGAGCAACAGAATTTGCTGGCGGTGTTGCCGGGTGGACCCTGCCACTATACAACGAGTTTTTGTCTTCAAAATTAGGGAGCGTGGGTCGAGCGATGCCCGGTACTGATTTACGTATTGTCAGCGAAGCAGATGGCAGTGAATTGGCGGCCGACCAAGAAGGCCTGTTACAGATCCGATCAAAGCAATCACCCACAGGCAGTTTTGACTGGGTGCAAACTTCCGATCTCGCTGTTATTGATAATGAACAGTTCCTCTGGATTCGCGGCCGAGCTGATGCGGCGATCAATCGAGGTGGCTTTAAAATCGTTCCCACCGAAGTCGAGTCAGTATTAATGCAATACCCGGGCGTGTCTGAAGTGGTTGTCGTGGGTATTGATGATGACCGCTTAGGCGAGGTCCCAGTTGCGGCCGTCATTGCCAAACCCGGTATTGCACTGGACAGCGACGCATTGCAAGATTTTTCGCGGGGGCATTTAGCCAAGTATCAAGTGCCCGCACGAATCTTAATCGTTGAGAGTGTACCGAGAACAGCCTCAATGAAACCCAGTTTGCCGGCAGTTAAAACACTGTTTGCCAACACTAAAGTATTAACACCCATTAACTCGACATTAAAGAGCAGAGAGTAGAGGGCGCATGGACCTAACATTTACAGCCGAAGAAAATCAATTTCGCCAACAGGTTCGAGACTGGTTGCACAGCAATCGACCCTCTGAATCCAGACCCTCCGTAGCCGACTTAAGTGCCTGCAGGGAATACGATCTGGCCTGGCAGAAAACATTGGCAGAATCGGGTTGGGCCGGAATTGCCTGGCCTACCGAGTATGGAGGCCGAGGCCTGCCTTTGGTTCAGCAGTTAATTTGGTATGAAGAGTATGCCAAAGCCGATATGCCTCCGGGTGGTTCTGAAAGTGTTTGTTTTGTTGGTTTGGCCCATGCCGGTCCAACGTTGATCTACAGCGGCAGCGAGGAACAAAAAAGTTTCCATTTACCAAAAATCATTAATGGCGACGCGGTATGGTGCCAGGGCTTCTCTGAACCTTCTGCAGGCTCAGACTTAGCCAGCTTGCGTACTAAGGCGGTGATTGACGGTGACGATTTAGTGGTTAATGGTCAAAAGGTATGGACCAGTTACGCCGACGTGGCCGATTACCAAGAGTTATTGGTAAGGACTGATTTCGAAGCGCCAAAACACAAGGGAATAACCTGGGTGATATGTGATATGAAAAGCCCAGGCATTACCATTCGCCCGATTAAAAACATGGCGGGCAACACCGAATTTTGTGAAGTGTTTTACGATGATGTGCGCATCCCGCTTAAGAATATAATCGGTGGCCTTAATAATGGCTGGAAAACAGCGATGTCGACATTGTCTTTTGAACGAGGCACCGCCTTTATTGCCGATCAAGTCGAGCTGGAGGTTGATCTCAAAGCACTTGAACAACTGGCTCACAGGACTAAGTTTCCAAACGAAAAAACGGCTATTAGCAACGATGTGATTGCAGCTCGCCTCTGTGAGATGAAGGCTGAAGTCAATGCCCTGAAAGCGATGACCTACATGAGCGTTTCTAAAAACATGACCCAGGACCTACCCGGCCCCGAGGGTTCGGTTATTCGCCTATTTTACTCAAAGTTAAGTCAGCGAGTAACACAGTTGTGCATGGATGTGTTGCAGTCAGAAGGCCTGGTATTATCCAGAGTGCCGGGAGCAGCGAATCATTTAATAGAGAAATATTTATTCCGCTATTCGGCAACCATTGGCGCAGGCACTGAACAAATACAGCGCAGTATTATTGCCGAGCGCATTTTAGGTTTACCAAAAAGTCGATAGTGGCAAAAAGCAGGTAGAGTGGCAAAAACAATATGAATTTATTACCAAATAGTGAACAAAGCGAAATCGTCTCAGTGATTCGAGAGTTTTTAGCCAATGAAATATCTGTGCGCCGTTATCAAGACGAAGAACTATTGGGGCGCTCATACAGTGCCAGTTTGTGGCAACAACTGGTGGGCATGGGCTGGTTTGGTATTAGCCAGAGTGAGTCAATAGGCGGATCTGCACTTGGGCTGGTTGACGAAGTCATGTTAGCTCGAGAAGCCGGTCGCCAGCTTGTCTCTCCCACCGTGATTGCAACCACGGCGGCGGTACACCTCTGTACTGCGATGGGAAATGAGCCATTGGCTCAGCAGTTGATGACGGGGCAAAAACGAGCCGCGTTGGCGTTAGCCGAGTCACTCAACATAGAAGCCAGCACTGAGGCCAACAATCTCAATGGAGAGATTAAAATTTTTGATGGCGAGAACGCTGATTTCATTTTTGTTTGTGATGGTCACAGCTCATGCTTAATTAAAGCGTCAGCATTGACTGATAGACAATCGGCAGCTTGCATTGATGAATCCATTGCCCTTGAGTTGGCAACGCTGAGCGCCACCTCCTGTGAGGTGCTCAGTAAGGAATCATCATTGGTCAATATCTTGGCCCTGCTGTTGGCAGGCAACTTGGTTGGGATTGCTGAAGCTGCCAGAGATCAAGCGGCGAGCTATGCGATTGAACGCGAACAATTTGGTAAAGCCATCGGCAGTTTCCAGTCTATTAACCATATGTGCGCCGACATGGCGGTGACAGCAGAAGCAGCCTGGGCACAACTTGCCTATGCTGCGCTGGCAGTCACCGAAAAAATGGACTGTGCAGAGCTTCAGGTTGCCTCAGTGGTGTTACTGGCTAAAAAAGCCGCCATTGATAATGCTCGAGACAATGTACAAATTCATGGCGGTGTAGGGTTTACCGTTGAGTATGACGCGCACCTTTTTGTGAAACGTTATCACGTTTATAAAGAAATATTAGATGCTTTTTATGAATGCCAACCACGGATTCTCAGCGAATCCTGAATACCTATTAATGAGAAAGAGGCTGCAATGAGTCAACCACATATTCTTCGAAACGACGAGCAAGCGGTGATGACGATCACCCTAAATCGTGCTGATAAACTCAACGCCATTACGCCTGAAATGATTGAATTTATAGCTGAGTCATTAACCGAGTTTCGCAACAATACCGATTTCAAAGTATTGCTGGTGAAGGCTAACGGCAAGTTTTTCTCTGCCGGTATGGATATCAGTGGTGGCATGGGTGATGGCGGCAGTAGTGGTGTAGATTTTCGAAACTGGTATCGCAATAGTTTACATACGCTATTCGATGAGTTTGAACACATTGAGAAGCCTATTGTTTTCGCTATTCATGCGCCCTGCCTCGGCGGCGCTTTGGAAATGGCACTGTCTGCTGATTTTCGTTTGTGCTCGGAGAGCGCAAGCTTCACCTTGCCTGAAACCAACTTAGGTGTGATCCCCGGCAGTGGCGGCACTAGCCGGCTTACTCGTATTGTGGGTACCGCGTGGGCTAAGTGGATGATTATGGCGGCACAAAAAGTACCTGCGCAAAAGGCTGCGCGTATTGGTTTAGTACACGAGGTCTATCCCGATAAAGACTTCGACAAGCAGGTCGCAACGTTTGTGCAACACCTTGCTTCACTGCCACGTGAAACGGTGGGTCTTGCTAAATTGACGATTGAAACAGTCCGTGACCTGGACCGAGCTTCCGGCCGTAATGTTGAGCGGATGGCCAATACTTGGCTGACCATGTCCGATGAGCACAAGTCCATCATGGAACAATTCAGCCAGAAAAAGAAATAAATCATTTAGTAAGCCGACAAAGACTGTGCATTTTAAGGGAACAACATGACAACAAATAATAACTGGACTTTAGGTGAGCAGGATACGGTTACGGCGGTATTTCGCCGTGCTGTGGAAGCGAGACCCGATCATTGTTTTATTGAATTTGAAGATGGAACGGCTGCGACCTATCGCGAGTTTGATCTTCTCAGTAACCGCTTAGCCCATGGCCTGAAAGACCTGAATGTTCAACCCGGCGATACCGTCTCTTCCCTGTTAGATAATAACCTGGAGTGTGTGGTTTTATGGTTCGCCGTGAACAAACTCGGTGCTATTTGGGTGCCGATTAATAATGCATTAAAAGGTGAATTTTTACGGCATCAAGTCGCCGATTCTGACGCAAAGTTAGTTATCGCTGAACAAGAGTATTGTGAGCGTTTTAAGTTAATCGAAGATAAATTAGAGCAAGTCACCACACTGGTTTACCGGACTGAAAAACCTGAAGCGAGCTTTGATCGTCTTCAGTTGACAGCACTGGCTAGTGCTTTTAGCGATAACGACAGCGCACTAGCCGACACCAACAAACCGTCGGATTTAAGTATGCTGATCTACACCTCCGGTACCACGGGCCTCTCTAAGGGCTGTATGATGAGTCACAATTACGCCTGCAGTTTGGCCAGGCTTTCACGGAGCTCGGCGGCGCGTAATAAAAACGATATCAACTGGTCTTGCCTGCCGCTGTTTCACTTTAATGCTACCGCGTCAACGGTTTTAGCGACGGTATTGACTCAGGGCCGCTGTTATTTTGTGTCGCGATTTTCCCTTTCTCAATTCTGGAAATCTATTCGTAACTCGGGTGCAACGGTGGTCAATATTATTGGCCAGATGGTGCCGCTGATTGCCAAGCAAGACGATTGTGAGGACTCCAGCGCGTGTTATGGACAGGTCCGTAGCGTTGTCGCATTACCCTTTGATGAAAAGCTGCAAAAAATATGGCAGACACGTTTTGGGGTAGAAATTGCCGGTGCTAATTGCTATGGCCTATCGGAAGCTTCTCTTCTCACTAGCTTACCCGCGGGTGAAGTAGCCAAGCCTGGGTCATCGGGTAGACGCAATGATTTATTCGACGTCTTGATCATTGATGATGAAGGTAATGAATTAGCGGCTGGCGAAGCCGGTGAAGTGGTTTGTCGGCCTCGCAAAGCCAATATTATGTTTGAGGGTTATTGGCGCAACCCCGGTAAAACCTTGGAAATTATGCAGCACATGTGGCTGCACACCGGTGATATCGGAAAATTTGACGAAGATGGTTTCTTTTTCTTTGTTGATCGCAAAAAAGATTATTTGCGTCGCGGTGGCGAAAATATTTCCAGCTATGAAGTCGAGGGCGCATTGTTACAACATCCTGATATCCAGGAGGTGGCTGTTCACTCGGTATTATCGGAGCTGTCTGAAGACGAAGTTAAAGCAACTATTGTATTAATCGACGGCGCAACCATTAGTGAAGAGCAGCTCTGCATCTGGTCCGTTGACCACCTGCCCTATTATGCGGTCCCGCGCTATATTGAATACCGCGCCAGTTTACCGATTAACCCCCTGAACAAAGTCATGAAATATGAACTGCGCGATGAAGGTGTAACAGCGAATACCTGGGATCGTAGTAAAGCCCCTATTGATATTAAAAAACGCTAAAGAGGTAATGGTAAAATGACAGAGCAATCGATGTTAACGCGTATTGAAGATTATGTTGGGATCATTAGCCTCAACCGCCCCGATCGACATAACGCCATGACCGACGAGTCCCAGGCCTTGTTATTGTCAGCCATTCAGGGGTTTAGTGATGATGCTTCGGTAAGGGCCATTGTGTTGCGCGGAGAGGGTAAATCTTTTTGCTCGGGACGTGATACCCATGTTTTGGGGCAACGCCAACCGGGCGACAGTGACTATACCTTTGTACAACGCGCCCAACGTATTACACATGCCATTTTGGACTGCCCCAAGCCAATCATCGCCGCGGTAAAGGGTATTGCCATCGGTGGTGGCTTTGAATTTGCGTTAGCATCAGATATGCGGATAGTGGGCCGCTCAGCAAAAATGTCATTGCCAGAAGTTATTTATGGCCTGTTACCCGACATGGGCGGGACGCAGACGCTGACCTCTCTGGTCGGACGTGCCCGGGCAAAATACTTAATCATGAGCGGTGACTCGATTAGCGCAGAACAAGCTCACCAATGGGGCATTGCCGATTGGCTGGTTGATGACGCCGATGTGGATACACAGGCTCTGGCGATTGCCAAAAAAATCGCCGCCCAATCACCCCAGTCAGTGATGATGGTTAAACGGTTGGTGGATCAAGTGGAAATTGCAGATATCAAACAGGGTTTACAGCAAGAATTAACCAGCATTACCACATTATTTAAAAGTGATGATTATGCTGAAGCCCGACAGGCACTCATCGATAAACGCAAGCCTACTTTTACTGGGAAATAAAATGGCACCGGAAAATAGATTGAGGAAGAAATAATGGCACTACAAGCACCCCCTGCGCTGGGCACGCGTATGCTCCCCGAAGGCACATTCGATGGCCAGATTGTTTTAATTACCGGTGGCGGCACCGGTTTAGGCAAGGCAATGGCCGTTGAGTTTGCTCGCGCTGGCGCAGCTATTGCGATAGTGAGTCGCAAGCCCGAGCATTTACAGTCGGGTATTGATGCGGTAGAAGCCGTAGGGGGTAAGGCCGTGGCGGTAGGTTGTGATATTCGCCACCCAGATCAGATTGCCCAAGCGTTTGATGAAATTGAGGAAAAACTGGGTGGCGTTGATATTCTGGTGAATAATGCCGCGGGCAACTTTCCGGTTCCGGCCGAGAATATGTCACCCAACGCTTGGCGATCGGTTACCCAAATCGTACTTGATGGTACTTTTTTCTGCTCCACGGAGTTTGCCCGTCGCCGACTTGAATCCGGTGCAGGCGGTTCCATATTAAATATTGGCGCTACCTACTCCTGGACTGGTGGTCCCGGTACGGCTCA
>JAPKBI010000302.1 GCA_028823475.1 Halioglobus sp.
AACGGCGAACGGCGTGAGATTTCTTACGCTAATCTTTACCTGCGCGTTGCTAAGTTGGCATCTAGGCTACGTGCGCAGGGCGTTGTTCCCGGAGACCGAGTCGCCGCCTTTATACCCAACATCGAAGAAGCGGTTGTCGCGATGTTGGCCACAGCCAGCATTGGAGCGGTGTGGTCTTCCTGCTCGCCTGATTTTGGTGTTAATGGCGCCATCGATCGTATTGGCCAGATTCAACCAAAGGTACTTTTTGCGGCTGACGGCTATCACTACAACGGTAAGGCCTGTGATTCGTTGCAGCGCGTTTCTGGCATAGTTGAGAGTATCAATAGTATTGAGGTCACAGTGGTCGTTCCCCTGTTGAACAGGGAGCCAGACCTGAAAAGTATTTGCAATGCTATTCTGTTCGAAGATTTTCTGGACGACGCGGCCACCGCGATACAGTTTGAGCAGCTCCCCTTCGATCACCCGCTCTACATTATGTATTCCTCTGGCACAACTGGGGCTCCCAAGTGCATTGTGCACGGTGCAGGTGGTTCGCTGTTGCAACATTTAAAAGAGCATCAACTGTTGGTTGATCTTAAGCGAGAAGACGTCTTCTTCTACTTTACGACCTGTGGCTGGATGATGTGGAACTGGCTTGTGTCAGGCCTGGCCAGTGGCGCCACTCTGGTTCTCTATGACGGGTCACCTTTTGCTGGTAATGGTCTGTTTCTGCTCGACGCTATTGATGAAGAAGAGATCAGTATTTTTGGCACCAGTGCAAAATTTATAGCCGCTTTGCTCAAAGCGGGTCACAAGCCACGTGAGAGTCATAGTCTGAAGTCTCTCAACACCATACTGTCGACGGGATCTCCGCTGTCGGAGGAGTGTTTTGATTATATTTACAGAGATTTCAAGCAGAGCGTTCGTGTGTCTAGTATATCGGGCGGTACGGACATACTGTCGTGTTTTGTGGGTGGCTGTCCGATTTTACCTGTGTATGCGGGTGAGATTCAGGCGCCCGGGCTGGGCATGTCAGTTCAGATATGGAACGAGAACGGCCAATCCGTCATCGAACGCAAAGGAGAGTTGGTTTGTACGGCGCCATTTCCAAGTTGTCCGATAGGCTTCTGGAATGACGAGGATGGCAGTAAGTTTCGCGCAGCATATTTTGATCGCTGGCCCGATGTCTGGGCGCACGGTGATTATGGTGAAATCACTGAACACGGGGGCTTTATTATTCATGGCCGTTCTGATGCGGTACTTAATCCGGGTGGCGTGCGTATCGGCACATCAGAAATATATCGTCAGCTAGACGGTATTGCCGAGGTGATCGACAGTATTGTAATCGGTCAGGAATGGCTGGATGATGTCAGGGTAGTACTGTTTGTTACATTGCGAGAAGGGCTTACGCTGGACGATGGGCTTTGTGCAAGGATACGGGCCGGCATTAGAAAAAACACGACGCCTCGTCATGTGCCAGAAAAGATCCTGCAGGTAACGGATATTCCGCGAACGCGCAGTGGTAAAATTGTAGAATTAGCAGTGCGAGACGTCGTTCATGGCTTAGAGGTTTCCAATATTAATGCATTGGAAAACCCCGGTGCTCTGGATTTTTTCCGCGATCTGCCTGCGCTTAGATTCTAATTGCTCAAACTGTGATGTTTATGGTTTAGCCATAAACGACCTACGTAAAAGAATATCTTTGCTCACTCTGTTAGTGGCGCAGCACTGAGCGCGGGAGCCCTGATTGTGCTGGGCTAATTGGCATGGTGTAATCGAGCAACTGAGATTCACGTTTCTTGTCTTAAATATGATTAATGATTAGCAGCAGCCTTGACGCCACTGGGTATACGTATGTTGTCGACTAAAGCTTGCACCGATTGTGGTGGTTTAGCCGTTAGGCGACTAACAGTTATGGCAATGGCAAAGTTCAATATCATGCCAATAGTGCCAATACCCTCCGGTGAGATACCCCATAGCCAATGTTCTGCGCTGTTAAGTTCCGGCGCGACAAACTTAAAGTAGGCAATATAGCTAAAGGTAAACACCAAACCGACCAACATCCCTGAAATGGCGCCTTCTTTGTTGGCACGCTTGGAGAAAATACCCAACAGTAACGCCGGAAACAGTGATGCCGCGGCAAGCCCAAAAGCAAAGGCTACGACCTGAGCCACAAAGGCAGGAGGGTAAATACCAAACAGGCCAGCAATACAGACAGCTGCAGCCGCAGCTATGCGAGCATAGAGTAACTCTTGTTTTTCGGTTATCTTGGGTAGCAAGGTTTTCTTTAACAGGTCGTGAGAGATTGCACTGGAGATAACCAATAATAACCCTGCCGCAGTAGAGAGCGCCGCAGCCACCCCGCCAGCGGCGACTAGGGCGATCACCCACCCGGGCAGACCTGCAATCTCGGGATTGGCAAGTACCATAATATCTCGATCAATATACACTTCGTTGATCGATTCTGTGGGCTGGTTATTTAATAACCGCTCTCCGTGGACTCCGGTGTTGCCATCAAACGATGGTTTAGTTGGTGAGAGTGCGGCGCCCGCACCGTACTGCATGATCCCATCATCATTTTTGTCTTGCCAGGCGATCAACCCCGTATTCTCCCAGTTGCCAAACCATTCCGGTGCGTCGGCATAAGGGGTGTTGTTTACAGTGTCGACTAGATTTAAGCGCGCAAAAGACGCTACAGCAGGCGCTGTTGTATATAAAATGGCGATGAACACCAATGCATAACCAGCTGAAAGGCGCGCATCAGATACCTTAGGTACCGTAAAAAATCGGACCAGTACATGGGGCAAACCAGCGGTACCGAACATGAGTGCTGCGGTGATCGCAAAAACGTCAATAGTTGATTTTCTCCCCTCGGTATAAGCACTGAAGCCTAAGTCTAAAAGCACGCTGTCGAGCTTTTTTAATACAGACAGTCCAGATCCATCATTCACCTCAGAGCCAAAACCTAATTGCGGGATAGGATTGTCTGTGACCATGATCGAGATAAATATAGCCGGTACCATATAGGCAAAAATCAGCACGCAGTATTGGGCAACCTGTGTGTAAGTGATGCCTTTCATGCCGCCTAGTACGGCGTACATAAATACCACTGCCATGCCGATGATCACCCCAGTACTGACATCGACTTCCAAAAAGCGAGAAAAAACAATGCCGACCCCGCGCATTTGACCAGCAACATAGGTAAATGAAATGAAGATGAGGCAGACGACGGCAACAATTCGTGCGGCTCTAGAGTAATAACGCTCACCAATAAAGTCGGGGACTGTAAATCGGCCAAACTTGCGCAGATAGGGCGCTAATAACAAGGCCAGCAAGACATAACCACCGGTCCAACCAAGGAGATAGACAGAGCCATCTCTGCCAATAAAAGAAATAATTCCTGCCATAGAGATAAATGATGCAGCGCTCATCCAGTC
>JAPKBI010000303.1 GCA_028823475.1 Halioglobus sp.
TACGCTGAACGCCCTTAACGTAGCCCAGCATACCTTGCTCACCAAAGTATTCTTTAGCCAGATTATCGGTCGACAGTGCCGCGGTATGATACGTGGGCAATGTGATCAGGTGATGGAAGATACCCGCTTCACGCGCGGAATCTGACTGGAAGGTACGGATCTTCTCGTCTGCCTCAGCGGCCAGCTCAGTCTCATCATAATTGACGCTCATTAGTGCCTCGCGCTGATAGGCTGAAACATCTTTCCCTGCTTCGCTCCATGCATCAAAAATTTGCTGACGGAAATTCAGTGTCCAGTTGAACGACGGCGAGTTGTTATAGACCAGCTTGGCATTGGGAATCACTTCTCGAATCCGCTTAACCATGCCGCCAATCTGACCGATATGCGGCTTCTCAGTTTCAATCCACAACAGGTCGGCACCGTGTTGCAAGGAGGTTATGCTGTCTAAGACGCAGCGGTCTTCACCGGTACCGGGACGAAACTGGTACAGGTTGGATGGCAGACGCTTAGGACGCATCAGCTTATCATGGTGCTTGATAATCACGTCACCATGGCTCATCGTTGAAATGTCTAGCTCTTCCATATCAAGGAAGCTGTTGTACTGATCACCCAGATCACCTGGGGTGTGAGTCACAGCGATTTGTTTCGTGAGGCCGGCACCCAGCGAGTCAGTACGCGCGACAATTACACCGTCGTCAATGCCTAATTCGAGAAAGGCGTAACGCACCGCGCGGATCTTGGCTAAAAAGTCTTCATGGGGGACCGTGACTTTACCGTCCTGGTGGCCACACTGCTTTTCGTCGGACACCTGGTTCTCGATCTGGATGGCACAAGCGCCCGCCTCGATCATTTGGCGCGCCAACAGGTAGGTTGCTTCGGCATTACCAAAACCGGCGTCGATGTCAGCGATGATAGGCACAACGTGCGTCTGAAAGTTGTCGATCTTCTTCTGCACAGCTTGCTCTGCAGCCTGATCTCCGGCTGCGCGTGCCGCATCCAGCGTGCGAAACAGGCCACCGAGCTCTCGAGCATCGGCCTGGCGCAAGAAGGTATATAACTCTTCGATCAACGCAGACACTGATGTTTTCTCGTGCATGGACTGGTCAGGAAGTGGCCCAAACTCGGAGCGCAGTGCGGCAATCATCCAACCAGACAGGTATAGATAGCGCTTACTGGTATCGTCAAAGTGTTTCTTGATGGCAATCAGTTTCTGCTGCCCAATAAAGCCATGCCAGCAACCCAAAGACTGGGTATATTGACTAGTATCAGCATCGTACTCGTTCATATCCTGACGCATAATCGAGGCGGTGTACTTGGCAATGTCCAGCCCGGTTTTAAAGCGGTTCTGCAGGCGCATACGCGCAGCTGATTCAGAGTTGATATGATCCCAAGCGCTGCCGTTCTTTTCACGCAGTTGATCCAATTCAGCGATATCAGTTTGAAATGTAGACATGGTGGCCCCTCTGTACACTAGCGTGTGATTTTTCAATGGGTCTGGCAGGACTGCGCACAGCGCACTGCCCGACCAGCTAACAGGCGCGTAGTGTAAAGACTGACGTCTCATAATTGAAATTTATGGTAAAGATTTTTACTATTCACAAGGTGAATTATCATGACTGAACATGCCTACCCCACGGCCTGAGGATTCAGCTGGCGTCAGACGAAAAGACAGACCTTAACGCGGCAGACCGTCAACCCAGGCCTGAAAATTCTGATCCCTAAACGAGGCCCCGCGACCCTGCTCCACACACTGCACAACACGAACGGTACTCTCTCTATTACCCAGCAACGTTGTTGCAGTGAGCCCCACCACACCTTCTTCAGCGTCTTTCAATGAAAAGGTCTGCAGGCCTACTAAACCGGTTGATCCAGAGGCGGTGACTACCTGACAGTCAAATACCTTATTCGGCCACGCCCTCTCTGCCAATACTTCAGTAGTGGCGAGCATGGATACAATGACCAGCAGTATCGTTTTGATGTTTAACATGTGGGCATACCTCTGCGTATTTGATTACCAACAGTTTAGTTGATCACTACCTTCCGCCGTTTTAGAGCCATTCGAATGAAGAATAAAGGCCGTGCACCGCGTGTCATCTACCTGAGGCGAGCCCGGCAGGGGTGTGGCAGTCAGTACATAACAGCGCGCAATTGAACCGCCGCTGCACACAGTAGCCGCCACGCTATAGTGCCCCTCTTCAGAGAGATAAGGGTTCTGATTAAACCCAAGATCTGTCAGTTCCAGAGAATAGGTTCCCCTATCCAACATATACCCCTCTTGCCGATTGGCGACATCGAGCAGGGCTGACTTGGCATCGGCACGCCTGCCCTTCTGCACACTATTTTGATAACTGGGCAGGGCAACTGCCAGCAGTGTTGCAACGATCACAATGACAATCATTAATTCAACCAGCGTAAAACCCCTGGCTGACGACGAATGGCTCGGGTGAAAGCCCGTCACACGACTCACTAGTACGCCTCCTGAAACCAATAGTTACCGTAAGGTGGTGGTATAGACTCGTAGATGTCGCAGACGCCCCCTTTGCAATCTATTAGTCCATCAACAAGTACATCCGGCACTCCAAAGGGCAGCAAGATACTGATACGGCTATCGTCAGAAAAATACAGCGCGGGCGTGTCAGGAATAATAGGGCCGAGATTGATCGCGCTCCTGTCTCCATCGTAGATATCCATGACATACAGCTGTCCTGCACCCAACGCCGGGACACAGGAATTGATGTCACTAAACAAGTTTGGCGGTGTAAAAGTGCCTATAAACGCCTTGCCGTTAACGGTGACCGAACTTGCCAAGCCTTTCTCGCCCGCATAAAGCAGGTCAAACGCCCAGCCATCGGCAACCCTCAAGCTTTCGATCGCAATAATTTTCTCTGCCTCTGACCCCTCAGTAATCGTATTCTCCGTGATGTCGTAAAAATCATCATCGGAAATCGGCCAACCGCATCGAAAATCCAAAACCTCAGGTCCTATACATTCACCTGAGGTGGGCCTCACAGTGCTATATGGCAGGGTTGCACGATCGCGAATCATGTAGACACGGTTGTCGACATCAGTCGCATTCGGGTTGGTTCTGTCGCCGGTACCGATGATAATGGCATCGACAACTTCTCCACGCGAACGTATTAAGACCGCGTCTGGCTTGTTGAAGATACGCCTATCGCTAGCGGAGCTGCCGCCATTAAAAGAAGCCAGCTTATTAATTTGCCAGGTGTCTTGGCTGGACGTGGGCAGCACATTACCCGACAGATCAACACGCCACACATTGCCGCCTGTATCGCCAAAGTAGATTCGGTAGGCAGTTCCGTCTTCGTTATTGTCAAGCACGGCCACTTCAGCAGGCACTGAGTGTAAAAGATCGGGCTCCGATAAGTTGGTGGTACTGTTATTTGCAGGCGTCACACTCC
>JAPKBI010000304.1 GCA_028823475.1 Halioglobus sp.
TGGTAACGTCGTCGCGGATGCGGCGAATAGCTTTCGCATAGACGGAGTTGCCTGCCGCGCCGGCGGTGGAATTCAAGGCCTCCACCAGTGGCACACCAGCTGCAAATGTGGTGGCTAACGTGCGGGAGAAACGCGCGATCACCGCATCATGAATGATGCCGCCAACAACCGGTGTCTTCAGAGCGGTCCGATCCAAGAACTCCGAAAAAGGGACAGAACGTTGCTTCATCTCTCTAAGCGCCAATATCGTACCGACAATACATCCGAGCATAACGAACCACCAGGCGATGACGAAGTCCGATATATTCATGACAATCTGGGTGAACGCAGGCAGTTCAGAACCGAAATTCGCGAAGGTGTTGGCAAAAACCGGCACCACTTTGATCAATAGGATGGCGGTTACGACCAGTGCAATACAGACCACTGCGATTGGATAAGTCATAGCCTTTTTTATTTTGGCTTTTAGTTGTTCGCTTTTTTCCTTATAGGTGGCCACGCGATCCAGCATGACCTCCAGCGTGCCGGAGTCTTCACCTGATCCCACCAGGCTGCAGAACAGCTCATCAAAGTAACGTGGGTGTTTCGCCAGAGAAGGCGCAAGTCCGCTGCCCGAGGCCACGTCATTTTTGATGCTGACGACCAACGCTTTCATTTGGGGCTTTTCTAAACCGTCTTCGACGATGTCAAAACTTTGCACCAGTGGCACGCCTGCCTTGAGCATCGTTGCCAGCTGTCGAGTGAAAATGGCGATATCAGCTGGCTTGATGGCTTTACCCTTGCCCCCGAACAATGGCTTGGGTTTTTTACGCACGTTGTTGGGCTTGATGCCCTGCTGGCGTAATTGTGCTCTGGCCATGGCTTGGCTGATAGCCATGATTTCGCCCTTGCCGGGACGGCCACTTTTGTCTGTCCCGCTCCAGGTAAAAATGTCGGTTCTGATTGCGCTTGCTGCCATGGTGGTGACCGTCCCTCTGTCTTTATGATGCCGCTATTATCTAGTCGACGGTAATCCGGTTTGCTTCTTCCAGACTGGTCATTCCCTGGGCAACTTTTTTCAGTGCCGCGATCCGTAAATCATGAAAGCCTTCTGCTCTGGCTTGAGCGGCGATTTGCATTGAGTTCCCTTCCTCCATAATAAGCTTGGCAATAGAGGGGGTTATTTTAACCACCTCGTAAATACCCACTCGTCCCTTGTAACCGGCATTACACTCTTTGCAGCCCACAGGGCTCATGATAGTGGCTCCGGTCAACATGTCTTCGGTGAAGCCTTCTTCGAGCAGTGTGTCATGGGGGATGTCATCCGCTGGCACACTGCAGGTCTTGCATAATCGCCGGGCCAGTCGCTGCGCTATGATCAGGTTTACCGAAGACGCTACGTTAAACGCTGGGACCCCCATGTTGAGCAACCGGGTAATGGTTTCCGAGGCACTGTTGGTGTGCAGCGTAGAAAGCACCAGGTGGCCTGTTTGTGCGGCTTTGATGGCGATTTCTGCTGTTTCCAGGTCTCGAATCTCACCCACCATGATCACGTCTGGATCCTGGCGCAGGAAGGAGCGCAATGCCTCAGCAAAATTGAGTCCTACCTTGGCGTTCACATGAACTTGGTTGACCCCCTCGAGATTGATTTCCACTGGGTCCTCAGCGGTGGAAATATTGCGCTCGGGAGTATTGAGAATATTGAGGCCAGTATAGAGCGAAACCGTTTTTCCCGAGCCTGTAGGCCCCGTGACCAGAATCATACCCTGGGGCTGGTTCAGCACCTTCAGATACATATCTTGTTGGTAGGGCTCATAGCCCAGGGCGTCGATGCCCATTTTTGCGCTGCCGGGATCTAGAATACGCAATACGATTTTTTCGCCGTACAGGGTGGGCAGTGTATTGACGCGAAAATCGATAGCCCGATTGCGCGACAGTTTCATCTGGATGCGCCCGTCCTGGGGTAACCGCCGTTCTGAAATATCCATTTGCGACATGACCTTCAGCCGTGCCGCGAGGCGTGGGGCAAGATTTTTAGGAGGTTTGACCATTTCCTCTAGAATGCCATCGGTGCGAAAGCGCACCCGGTAGGAATGTTCATAGGGTTCAAAGTGAATGTCTGAAGCACCTTGCTTAATGGCGTCTATTAATACTTTGTTAACAAAGCGAACAATGGGTGTTTCGTCAATCGACTCACTGCCATCATCATCGTCTTCGTTTGTTTCTCCACCGCTGGCAATATCAATATCGTCTAGATAGGATGCGTCAAAATCACTCAGCCCATCGGAGAGGGCATCCTGTGACTCGGCACATTTCGCCAGTGCCTCACCAAGCGCATTTTCTTCCACCAGCACGGCATCCGTGTTGATGCCAGTATGAAATTTAATCTCTTCAAGGGCTGCCAGATTGGTCGGGTCAGATACCGCGACAAAGAGTCGATTACCGTGGTGTAACAGCGGCAGCGCATGGTGTTTTTTTATCAACGCTGCATCGACCAGGGCAACGGGAATCGAATCGGTATTGAGTGCTGCTATATCAAACAGGGGTAAGCCGAATTCGCGTGAGGTCAGCTCTGCCAGGTGCCGCCCGTTGACATTTTCCTTCTCAACCAGATACTGAACAAAATGCATCTTCTCGATAGAGGCTTTTTTTTGCGCCTCAACGGCCTGCTCGGCTGTGATCAGCGACTCAGCCACGAGACTTCCAGCCAAACCGCTGAGTTGGCCAAGTGCTTTATTGTTCATCGAGCGAAGGTCCCTGTGGCAGGTGGAAAAATAGGCACAACACAGTGTCTTATTGAAAGGAAAGAGTATAACGCACCTTGCTATACCTGCGGCAGCATCTGTTTAGGGTTAAATTGTACAAAATGCAGGCACTATTAAGTGCGGTCTTGTCGGCGCGTTGGGACTGAATTGCACGGCATCCAGCACAGTCAGCCTTCGCTCCCTTTGGCTGTTGTTGTCAGTATTGCGGGCTAATCGCAGAGATATCCGCTGCGGGCGTATTACGCTGGATTTGATTTTTTATGCCTTGGCATCAGGGGCTCGAGCACCACCCACTACCGAGTTGGCGCCAATTGTGACAAAAATTGTCCGATATCTACAATTCTAGTCAAAATAACGGCAAGTGTGGAGGGGTGTGTTTGCGCTGCTTACAAACAAAAATATCGTATAAATAATTGATTTAGTGAGTAATTTTATTTTTATTGTGGTGTGTTTTCATTGTTGGCACGCAATATGCTTTATTATTCCTGCAGATGGCATGCACCGGCTAGCAAAGTGCCGCATGGGTGCAGTTACCCACTTATTAACGTAGAGAACTATTATGAATACACAAAATAAGGTGCAAAAAGGTTTTACTTTAATCGAACTGATGATCGTCATCGCGATTGTCGGTATTCTTGCCGCGATAGCACTGCCTGCGTATCAGGACTATATC
>JAPKBI010000035.1 GCA_028823475.1 Halioglobus sp.
TTGCCTGTCGATGAGCCAACGGTGTCGCCGCAAGAGCGTGCGAATCAACTGGCGGTTCGTCGGCGCCACGTCCAGCGGCGGGAAAACTTTTAAGCGTGCTGAGCTACTTCAGAATTGGAGTGGGCGAGTCGCTGAGTCTTTTGGCCTTGCTCACACAAGACCTTGGTCTGCGGCTATTAAAATAGAACCTCTCCATGAGCCGGCTGTGGCATTCGAATCAGTCAGACCCATCCTTTTCTCTTGAAGAAAAAATAAAGGCTTGTGGCGATGGTAATGAACACGACCCAGACGCCCGGGTATCCCCACTTCCAGTCGAGCTCGGGCATGTGTTTGAAATTCATGCCATATATGCCAGCGACAAATGTTAGTGGAATGAAAATAGCGGAAAAGATGGTGAGTATCTTCATGACCTCATTGAGCTTGCTGCTGACGCTGGAGAGGTAAATGTCCAACAGGCTGGAAAGAATGTCTCTGTGTGTTTCTATAGATTCGATAATCCGCATCACGTGATCGTGAACATCTCTTAGATAGATCTGCGTGCTGGGTTTGATGAGTTCGGATTCACTGCGCAATAAATTGGCGGATAGGTCCCTGACAGGCGAGATATAACGCCGCATCTTGATTACTTCCAATTTAATCTGATGAATTTTTTCCAACATTTTTGGCGTTGGATCGGTGAATATATCGTCTTCAAGCGCGGCTAAGGTTTCGTCCAGCTGATCCAGTATGCTGAAGTTCTGATCGACAATCGTATCCAGTA
The DNA here is from genome assembly GCA_028823475.1 of Halioglobus sp. GTDB lineage: Bacteria > Pseudomonadota > Gammaproteobacteria > Pseudomonadales > Halieaceae > Marimicrobium. The sequence continues at coordinate 761 of JAPKBI010000035.1, forward strand.
ACGAATACATCAGATAATCCGAACCTAGGCTTCTGACCCGACCATGGCTGTTTTCAATACGCTTGGCTACTAAGGAGAAGAGTGAGTCAGCTTTTTCCTTGAAGGCAAAAACGAAATTTTTGAGGACAATCAGGCTGACCTGTTCATAGACAATATTAAATTGGTCATTATCGGGTGCCAGGCTTTTCAGCACTATGTAAAGATAGTCTTCGTGCTCCTCTAGCTTAGGCCGTTGGTGCGTGTTGAGAATATCTTCTAGCACCAATGGGTGAATATTGAAGTGCTCGCCGATAGATTCCACGGTCGATGCGTCTGCTAGCCCCTCGATTGTGATCCATGTGATTGAGTCCTGATCACGGTACTTCAGAGCGTCGTCTATCGATGACAGCGAGCGCTGTTCGCAGTGGTCTTGGCTGTAGTCAATCAACGTTAGCCGTGTATCTGGGTGGTGAATGTCGCCTATGTGAATCAGCGATCCGGGCGCGAGGCCCGATTTGTGAGAGCTTCTTGTACGGCTTTTAGTCATCATTGCTGTCTCGCAAGGCGGATCCTGGCTTGACCCACTGAATTTTTTTGTAATCGAAGTCACCCTGAATCGTGGGCTTAACGATTTCAAAGTATGGGGACAGGTCGAAATCCCGCGGGGTGAAATGGCTATAGTGCTTAGGTTTCAGCAGGGCGGCGGCGTATTCCCCTGATGAATTACTCTGATTGGCGGATGCCTCATGGGGAATGATGGGGTATTTGACCGACTGGAAAGCCTGAGCAATAAGCGTTGAGCAGATCGCCATAGTGGGATCTCCGCTCCCCAGTTCCATCAGGCGCCGACGATAGCGTGTCGGTACCGGTGGCATGGGGAGCAGGTAGCGAACAAGGTCGACAATGTTTTGTGTGTCGTAGCGGAGGCCTTCGCGATCAAGCGCGTACTGCAGTGTGGCGAGCCTGTCCGGCTCTGTCAGATTGACAGGCCGGCAAATCCGCGTGTTGCAATTCGCATATTTTCCCAGCGGAGACCGGATGACACCTTCTGCTAGGTCCGCTTCAATCACAAAACCTTCGCCATCTGCTCCCTTGCCCACAAACATACACACATGTGACCACGTGGATTGGGTCAGATACTTGATCGCCGTGCTGATGCGGCTGTTGCCCTCAACTAATAGCAGATCGCCGGGCCTTAAGGCATCATCCAGTTGCGCCTGACTTAATACTGAAAAGCGTTCGTAGTGGCTGCGAGGTTGGCTCAGAAATCTTGCGAGCCGCAGCCCCAGTCGTTGGAAAACGAAATTCATGTCGGCCCTACACAGTCTGCAACGCACTGGATATTCATCCATGCAAGCATAAGGCTCTGTTGCAGAAAAATCTATGGCAGGTGAAGGCTTTTGCAGCAGACTTTCGGTATGGACCACTTCGATGTCATCGCCCTATTCGACATCCTAGCCGCTAAACACTGTGATGTGCACAACCCGACTATAAAATGATGACCAGAAATGAAAAAAGCGCTTATCCTCAATGATTTATGTCATCCAATAGCCGTTGCACGCCGTAAGAGGTTACTATTGGGTTTTTAAAGGGGTACATTCTTAGTGATAAATATAGGTCAGAAAGCTTTATGGGGTGTATTGCTGAGCACGGTATTTTTTCTTTTGAGCGCCTGCAGCGATGGCAATGACTCGGTTAATGTGGCGGCTCCGGGGCCTTATGCGGAAGAGGCCCTGTGGCTATGCAAGCCAGGTATAGAGACCGACAGGTGCCTGGAATTGGACCAGACGATTACTTACGTTTATGAAGATGGGAATACGGCAGTATTTGAGCATGAGACGATCGTTGATGCGCCGTTTGATTGTTTCTATGTCTACCCAACGGTAGATATGCGTAGCGAGCCTGGAAATATGCTCGACCTTTCTGACGATACCCTGATGTTGCGGCCACTCTATAATCAAGCAGCCCGCTTTACGCAACTGTGCGATATTTATGCACCGAAGTATCGGCAGATGACGATAGGGACGTATACGTTAGAGAACCCTTTTGACAGCGAGTATTTTCAGCTCGGTTATTCGGATGTAGAAGAGGCCTTTAATCAGTATCTACTGGAAAATCCTGGCCGCAATTTTGTACTTATGGGGCATTCGCAGGGTTCTCATGTTCTGCTACAGCTTCTTCAAAATCGTATCGATAATGATGAGGCTCTCAGAGCTAGGATGATCTCTGCGCTGACGATTGGACCTACAGGTCGACTGACAGTCCCACCCGGTGCGCTGTCTGGGGGAACCTTGGATAATATAGCGCTGTGTAGTTATGCGAGCGAGACAGGGTGTATCGTCGCCTACGATAGTATCGCCGCGGGAGATGAAGCGCAGCGGCCAGTCCCGTTGCAGCCACGCCCGTGCGTGAATCCAACGGAATTGGGTGGGGAGTCAGGGATCGCCGCCATTACGATTTATAACAGCGACGAAGGCATCCCCTTCCCAGAGGGGGTAGGGACCTATTGGATTGGCTATCTTGGTCTGTACTCCGGAACTTGTGAGAGCGACGGTTTCTTAGGGGTTGGTGTCGCGCCAGGGCGATCTACGGTGTATACACCCGAGCTGATACAGACGTTTTTCGGTACTTCCTCACTGCATTTGGCAGACTATAATTTTGGAATGGGTGACTTGTTGAGAATTGTTGACACTCAGGCCGCTAATTTCTGAGGGTTTAACGCGTTGACACTTCGGTTTGCTGCCGCAAGTACGGAAGCACCCGGCTTTCAAACAGGCGCAGCATTTCCCATGCGCGTGCGGGCTCGATGCCCGCTAGCAATGGATTAAGATAGAGCACAGTATCGTCACCCAGTTCGCTGAAGAGTGCCAGAGACTGCTCTGGAGTGAGTACTCGATAGGCTGGACTTTGCCGCACCGTTTCCGGTGTTATGCCGCCCGCATAGGGCCCTGCAGCTTTGCCGAAGGCCTCTCGTGTCCAGGCGCTGTAAGAGGTAAGTTGGTGACACACGTGGGGATAGATCCACTTCCAGTCCTTGTCCGGGTGCTCCGAAATCCAGAGAAATATAGGGCCCTGCGCCGGGTAGGGGCCAGGATCAGTTTTGCCAATGGCAATGCACTCATCCCTGTAGGGTGGCCAGAGGCGAGCATCCAGTGGCGGGAACCAGTCATCAGCGATGTGCGCGGCGCGGCGAGCGGCAGCCGGCGAGCTGCCACCGAGCAATATAGGCGGTGGACCTGGCTCTGGAGCGGGCGTGATGTGGCAGCGTCGTCCCTGCCATTCGAAGGGCTCGCCAGTCCACGCCAGTCTGAGAAACTGACAGGTCTCCCCCATGAATTTCCAGCGGTCTTTGAGGTCGCGTCCAAACGTTTCAAACTCACTAGGACGGTAGCCCGCGCCGATTCCGAGCAGCAGACGGCCGTTAGAGATGGTCTGGGTTACCGCCGCGTCCTCTGCTAATTTGGGTAGATCGTACAATGGGGCGAGCAGCACCGAAGTGCGTATTTTCAGATTGCGTGTACGCGCGGCCATAGCGCTAGCTAAAATCAATGGCGATGGATTGTAACCGTCTTCGCTGCCGTGATGTTCGCCCAGCCCCACGAGGTCAAAACCGAGATCATCGGCCCAGGCAACCTGATCTAGCGCGGCATCGTATAAGCGGTTGCGCGTGGCACCAAAGTCAGGTGTCCGCATGTCGTAGGTTAGGCAAAGTTCCATGATTTCATCCCTTTGTCTGATAGCGGCAGTTGCGCCAACACTCTCTTCTGTTCAAACCGAATCGTTTTATATTATGATGCAGCTGAAATTTTTCTTCCAACTACCACAGGATTTTTACATTGAGTGACCTAATGTACCAGAGCTCTAAACCGGTGTTTATTCACAACCTCAAAAACCTTTCGAGTATTCTGAAGACCGCAGCCCGTGATGCGAAAGCACGGGGTATTGATCCTGCAGTGATGTTGAATGCGCGGCTCTCCCCTGACATGCTCCCCTTGACGCGGCAGGTTCAAATGGTGACTGACCATGCCAAGGGTTGTTGTTCGCGTCTTGCGAGTGTTGAGGCCCCGGCATTCTCCGACAACGAGACAACGTTTGCCGAGCTTGAGTCCCGCATTCAGAACACAGTGCGTTTCCTTCGGGGTCTAAAGGCCTCACAGTTTGTGGGTAGTGAGAGCAGAGAGATTGTGATGCAGTTACCCATTGGAACGTTAAGTTTCAGCGGGACTGATTTTTTGAATGGCTGGTCATTACCCAATTTTTATTTTCACTATTCGACGGTCTACAACATTCTGCGCCACAACGGCGTTGTTATTGGCAAGCTGGATTTACTGGGTGTAATGCCTGGGATGAAGGCCAAGGGAAAGATAAAAAAAATGATGGATGCTAAGCCCGCTGCGAAGGCAAAGAAAAAGCGTTAACGGTATACTCTGCATCATTGGTGTAACGCTTGCTCGTGTTGTATACACGGCCAAAGCAAAGACACTTATTCCGTCCCGATAGGTAGTATGGGGAAATAAGACTTAATTGGCGACGGTTTGATCCGAGGTAAATGATGTTCATAATAAAACCTATTGCGGCTGCGCTCGGTGCAGAGCTTCACGGGGTCGACCTGTGCACTGATTTGTCCAGTGCTGTGTATCAAGAAATTCGTCGTCTGTTAGTCAAGCATCAGGTCATTTTTTTTCGCGATCAAAATATTAGTCCTGCGCAACACAAAGCCCTGGCGGACTCATTTGGTCCACTGCAGACACACCCGGCCTATGACACGATTGAAGGCTTTCCAGAAATTACTATTTTGGAAAGTACCGCAGACAAACCGAGTAAGATTGAGGAGTGGCATAGTGATATGACATTTCGCCAACATCCGCCATTAGGCTCGGTATTACGTTCTAAAATTTGTCCTCCCGTAGGCGGAGACACATTGTGGGCCAGCATGACCGCCGCTTATGACGGCCTATCAAAACCAATGCAGGACTTTTTGGTCGGTTTGACGGCGGAGCATGATTTTAGCTTTGGGTTCAAAGAGAGCTTAGCGGAGCCAGGTGGCAGGGAAAGATTGGCGCAAGCGGTTGCTGATAATCCTCCGGTAACACATCCTGTTATTCAGGTTCATCCTGAAAGCGGCAAAAAAGTTGTGTTTGTTAATCCCCTGTTTACTACGAAAATAATAGAGCTTGGGGCGGGTGAGAGCCAAGCCTTATTAAGGTTTCTCTTTAAGCATGTCACGATGCCTTCGTATGTTTGTCGTTTCCAGTGGCAACCGGATTCAATAGCAATATGGGACAATCGTAGCACCCAGCACAAACCGATTAACGATTACTTTCCTGCGCATAGACGTCTAGAGCGTATTGCAATTGACGGTGATCGGCCCTACTAGGAATGTGTCACCGACATGATTTTATTGCCATTTTCTATTGTCGCAATGTCGAATTTCCTGCCAACTCGAGCGATATGAACCATCACGCCTTCCATGCTCGGTCACTGCGCGACCGTGCCAATGCCGTCGGCCTCGAGAACGCGGTCTATGCATGAGGACTCAGTATGGATGGGTGACACTGTTTCGGAGACAGAGGGGGGCGGCCCGCCGACGGTGATGCCTCGTTCAGCAAGACTATCTTCGATGTCACAGTGACTCAGATTGAAACTATCGCAGGCCAGACCTGGGTAACTGACGATGACTGAAGCTAACCGGCGGCGCTTGCGAGTGCTTATCCAATGATTTTAACAAGATCGGTTCGTTAATTTGGCACGACTCTAAGTTAGCGAGGACGCCGTAGAAAATTTAAAGCGTGGATCGAGTGCCAGCCCGACCCAGCTTATGCAGACTTACTCGCCTTCCAATACCAGCGTTTCGCCTATCTGTGCGGCCTGAATTTCCTCCTCACAGAAGGGGAAACGCACCCATTCTTTTTTCGCATACAGTCTGGTCTGGTCGGCGTAGTGCGGCGAAGTCGGCTGTACACTCTGAGAGTGAACCAGCATCGTGTCAGCAATCGGACACTCGCTGCCATCCCAGGTGACTGCCTGAATATAGGAGTTACCCGCACGCGGATTGCGGTACCCACCCTCGCTGAGGCCTGAACTGATGGCACCGAAAATGCCCGCCGGCCCCGAACCACCGTGAATGGGAATACATTCGTCGTTGCGTTCCAAACATTGAAGGTCGCCCCAGGCAGCATCCAGCGCTACATTGGCATCAGAGAGCCGCTGGTAGGCCCGCAGCAGCGAATCGATTACCAGCGTTCGGTTAGCCTCCACCGAGATATCGATACCGCGGGGAGTGTTAATCGGGTCTGCAGAATTGTAATCTATCTTCCAGAATTGATCACCGACCACCACGTTCTGGAATTCGCTGCCCAGTTCGTTACGAATACCGCCCCAGAACTCGACGAACACGTGGATGCCTATACTATCGACATTGGCGTATCGGTCCCATTTTTCGAGTACATTACACGTTTCGGTCAATGCCTCGTCGGTTGCAGGGTTTCGATCTCCGATGCTGGCGCTGGGGTTGTTGCTGAGAAAGTCGCTGCAGATTTCCAGCACGTCGTCCAGTGTAATTTCTGCTGCGTGAACCTTGTTCGAGTACATCACCGTTTTCAGAGTTTCTAGGTCGAACAGCGGCGTTTCGGTGAGGCCGTCGCTGCCCGCGAGTCGATCGGCGATCATCAGATGGGTTTTGCGGGTACGCATAAATTGTTGATCACCCTCGTGGCCCATCCAGCCGAAAACGACGGGAAATCCCTCCAACGGTTTCGTCGCGTCACTGAGCCAGTAGCTATTGTTGCTGTTGCCGGCCGTGCCTCGTCCTAGGTACTGGGGGTGTGCATCAAGACCGTACACATTGCTGCCGAAGGGAGAGTCTGCATCCTCGCCCCATTCGCACTCAGAGCGGCTGCCGTCCAAACCGGTGAAAGCATTACTCGACACGGAGGCGACAATGCCCATGATGCCAGTCTGACAGTCGTCCAGTTGGGCCTGAGTCACGTGCGGCACGGCACTGATCTGGCCGTAGTACATGGCCCCGTGGCGGTCCGCTGCGAACTCGTGAAACACCGGATTGCCCATATCTCTCAGGGCCTCACGATACTCCTCCATATTGCTAGCCTGAGCTTTTTTGACGAAGGTCGTCAGGGATCGCAAGCCGGTATCAAGGTTGGCGTCGCGCATGGTGATCAGGGTCCCGGAAAAAGTTGGCCAGCCGCCAATGGCGGCGTCTACGCCGCCGAGGTCTAGCACGAGGCCATATTGGGTGCTGTAAAAAGTACGGTCCACGGTTTCCAGGGATCCGTCCTCCTGCAGTTGCTGGGCCGATACGGTGGTTGCCTGAATATCGCGCCACTGCCCGTCGTAGTCATACTGCATGGGGTTGTCGGGGTTCAGTGTCACCTCGTAAAGTGTGAAGCGGGTGGCGTAGTCTACGGTGTGCGTCCAGGCCACGTCCCGTGTAAAACCAATGCCGATCCAAGGCAAACCCTGCAATGAGGCACCCGCTGCATCGTACTCGCCGGGGATGGTCAGGTGCGCTTCATACCAGCGACCGGAGCCATTCCAGGGCTGATGTGGGTTGCCTAGCAACATGCCGAGGCCGGACTGGGTGGCGTCACCGCCAGCGACTATGGCGTTGCTGCCCACCTCGGACGGCCGAATGTTGTCACCCAGTGTCTTCAGGTTTCGATACAGGCTAGGACTTACTTCCTGTAAATTGGCCGAAGCCACCTGCTGTGAGGGTGGCCCCTCGACCGCGAGGATTGCGGCACGCACAATACCCTGGTCGGTGCTGGCCTGGAGTGCGATCTTGCGCAGGTACATCATCAGATCCAGCTGATCGAAACTGTATACCCAGGGCTCGCTACGGCAGCCATTTTCGCCCTCAGGAAGGTTGTCTATGCCCGTTTCATCGAGGTAGCGGTTCATCCCGTCGGCAAAACCTGTCACCAGTTCGCGGTCGCGATGAGGCAGGACGTCGAAGAAATCTGCCTTGAATTGCTCCTTGTTGCCATTAAGATAGCGCCATAAGAGATCGCGTTCCACTTGGCTACCGGTTAATTCTGCCCAGCGCCCCCCGGCCTGCGCAATTTCGCGCATAGTGACGCAAAAGTTATCTTGAGAATAGGCATAGCCATAGCCGTACCCCAGGCTGCCCCAGTTTTCGGCCTTCACGTGGGGAATACCGAACTCGGTACGGCGGATTTCAGCGCTATAGCTAGCTCCCGTGGTTGGCTGGCTAGGGTCCCCGCCGTTGTCGTTATTACTGTCGCTGCAGGCTGTCAGTGTTAAAATAAGGGTGAAGGCAATACAGGGGGTACTGAGGCGCACAGCTTTTCTCCAATCGATCGTAATAATTTCTAGTCGCTATGGTACACAAAACTTTGCTACTTAGCCCATATACGGCGCGCCACTGCTATTGGATGAGATAAAATGTAGCCGTGTCGTCAACCGTTTGATAAATTGACCTAGACTGAGGTTAGACAGTAGTAGCCAGACCGTGCAGAAAATGGTGCCGGCCAACACCCTGAAACGGGTTCAAGTATGACATCTGTGGGTGTCAGAATTCATCCCATTCCGCCACAGACTCGATTTAGCACGCTTCTTTTTAGAAAATTTTAATTTTGTTTATACACGGCAATTGATAGTCTTGCGTGCGGAGCGACTATTTTTTTGGGATTAGCTGTATCAGTAAGCCGATGCTGAGAAACTGTCGGTTAGTAGCGTATGAGAAGAAATTATGGAGAATCCTATTCAAGCCTCTGCTGCCTGCAGGTTTTTGTTTGCTGCATTACTTCTGCCATTAAGTCTGTCGGTCTCCGCTGCAGGGATCGATGCCAGTATTAATGAAGCGATGGCACCCATTACAGATGCCGTTGCAGGATTCATTTTCTATGAGGTGACGATCTTTGGCAGTCAGCTGCCGTTGATCATTCTCTGGCTAATGTCGGCGGCGGTATTTTTTACCTTCTATTTTGGTTTTATAAACCTGCGCGGTTTCAAGCACGCGTTTCAATTGTTGCGCGGTGATTATGCTAAACCGGGTGATCGCGGTGAAGTTTCTCATTTTCAGGCGCTGGCTACCGCTGTTTCCGGCACCGTAGGTATCGGCAATATCAGCAGCGTCGCCATTGTGATAAGTATCGGCGGTCCAGGTGCAACCTTCTGGTTAATGATAGCGGGCTTCTTTGGTATGTCGACGAAGTTTGCGGAATGTGTGGCTGGGGTGAAGTACCGGAAGATCAACGCTGACGGTAGTGTCTCTGGTGGTCCGATGTACTATCTGCAAGAGGGTCTGAAGGAGCGCAACCTTGGCTGGCTGGGAAAGCCAATGGCTTATTTTTATGCATGTTCCATCGTGATTGGCTGCCTCGGCATCGGCAATATGTTCCAGTCTAATCAGGCGTTCCAACAATTCGTAGTCGTCACCGGTGGCGCTGACAGTTTTTTTCAGGACAAGGGCTGGTTATTCGGGATAGCTCTGGCCGTTACAGTGGGTTTTGTCATCATAGGAGGGATTAAGAGTATCGCTAGTGTTGTCAGTAAGCTGGTGCCATTCATGGCCCTGATGTATATAGTCGGCTCTTTATTGGTGATTGCTCTTAACGCCGAAAAATTGCCTTGGGCCATCACTGCAATTGTCACTGAGGCATTTAATCCGACTGCCATGGGGGGCGGCATGCTGGGCATTATGATCATGGGATTCCAACGCGCCGCATTTTCCAATGAAGCTGGCATCGGCTCGGCCGCGATTGCACACTCTGCGGTGCGTACTAACGAACCGGCTACAGAAGGGTTTGTCGGCTTAATGGAGCCGTTTATCGATACCGTCGTAATCTGCACACTGACGGCCCTTGTGATTATTACCACGGTATATGAGCCGAGTCTCGCTGACAGCGGAATACAAGGCATAGAACTCGCATCTAGAGCTTTCGGCAGCACGCTGAGCTGGTCTACGATACCGCTTTCTTTTATCGCGGTGCTATTTGCCTTTTCCACTATGTTGTCTTGGTCCTACTACGGATTGAAGGGCTGGACCTATATCTTAGGAGAATCGAAAACAGCCGAGGTTATATTCAAAGTTATTTTTTGTAGTTTTGGTGCCTTAGGCTGCATGATTCAATTGGACGCGGTTTTGAATTTTTCCGATGCGTTGGTTTTTGTAATCGCGTTGCCGAATATTTTGGGCCTGTATATTCTGGCACCCATCATCAAGCGTGAACTGAAGAGCTATCAGGCTAGATTGAAAAGCGGTGAAATTAAGAATCTGCGAAAATCAAGAGTCTAAAATATTCGCGACGCCTGATTCAGTAGCGGGCATTCACCCACCCTCTAGCGGCAGGTATAGCCACCGTCAATCACCAATTCAGAGCCGGTCATATACTTAGACTCTTCTGAAGCCAAAAACAGGCAGCCGTTGGCGATATCTAGTGGCTCTCCCATGGTTTTTAAGGGTATCTCCCGCATCAGATTGGCGTGCATCTCGGCGCTAGCCTCTGGGGATAGGCTGCCAATGCCGTCGGTGACCATGGGTGTAAGGATATAACCCGGATGTACAGAGTTGACGCGAATGTTGTAATTTTCCTGAGCACAGTGCAGGGCAGCTGACTTGGTAAAAATACGCACGCCGCCTTTGCTGGCGTTGTAGGCTGCGGTGAGTGCCTCACCGATAATACCTTCGATGGAAGAGATGTTAATGATCGAGCCGCCGTTGACTTTCATGACCGACACGCCTGCGCGAGTACCCATAAATACTGCCTCTAGGTTGACGGCTTGTGTTTTTCGCCAATCGGAAAGGCTGGTGCTCTCTACAGTGCCGGTGATGACAATACCGGCATTGTTGACGAGGATATCGAGGTGCCCCTTGGCGGTAATAATCTCCTGCATTAAGACATCCCAGTCAGCTTCATCGGTAACATCCTGACGCCGGGCAGTGGCTCCACCGCCAGCGGCACGAATGGCCGCAGCGACGTCCGCAACGCTGTCGACGTTGATGTCAGTGAGAAAGACGTGGGCACCTTCTTCGGCAAAGCGAGTAGCCGTGGCGGCTCCAAGACCGCTGCCAGCGCCCGTTACCAGTGCGACTTTCTTTTCCAGTCTGCGATTCATTGCAATCTCCGGTTAATCGGTTAGCGGCGAATACCCAGGTTGCGGCCGAAGCCAGCGGGCACGCCGAGATGTTTTCCTAGGTCAAGTTGCTCTTGAAAGCGCTGTAGTTGCTCTTCGGTAAAACCTGTACCGCGCCGCGTCTCCATGTCTATATACATTGTTAGACACTCGTTCGTGGCGGCAATATAGCCTTCATCAGCATGGTACATAGTGTGGAAGTAGTGCAACCGCTTACTGTCATAATCCACCAGTTGAGTGGTGAAGCGCAGCGCGTCATCGGCGACGACTTCATGGATAAAATCGATATTAGAGCCAAGGGTAAATGTCGAGCAGTTGCTAGTTTGTAGGTGGGTAATGCCGATATCGAGAAAGTCGAAATAGGAATCGGTGGCGATGTGGTCGAATGCCACTAGGTAATAGCCCATGTTCATGTGACCGTTGTAGTCGATCCACTCTGGTTTTACTACTGCAGTACTGGTGAATAACGCTTTGTCTGGCATGGTTGCGCCCTGTTCTTGGGTTTTGACACTGAAGCGGGCTGAAAGTGTTATCAGGAATAACAAATGACGCCGCACATCACGCACTTAAGTGTATCCGGCTTGTCGCACTGGGCCAACGCTTGGGCATACTTTTATTGTCTGTATATTGATATATTTAGGGGACGATGCGGTGACAGTAGAGCCCAACTTCTAGCACCTACAGCGCAGCGGGCCTGAATAAGTAATAATACCGATTGAGACTCTCCCGGTGGTCTTTAGACTAGCTCCTCATCGCAGGTTGCATCCTGCATGTCTAAATGTCACTATTTAGGTGACCGGCGGGCGTGATGTGTTGGGTGTGGTGAGTGCCGTGAGGGTGTCTACTTAAGAGTTTTTGTGCCGGCGAGGAGAAACTCCGCCGCACGCTTGGGCCAACGCGTGTGCTTACCAGTACACACGGTGTCCACGCCTGCTAAATTACTTGCTGACGAGGTTTACCATATGCGTACCTTTGGGATTAAGTTTCTGACAGTGTTGATGACCATAGTAGTCATCGGTCTTAGCCTTACTGTCTATGCCTCTAAGGCAAAGGCTGCAGACGGCATGCAGATTGTTTTCATGGGACATAGTTTCTTTGTGCCGTATGCCAGATTGATGCCTGAGTACGCAGCTAATGCTGGAATAGCAGGGCACTCGCAAACTGTTGTGTTCTCTGGTGGCTCATCTGGAGCACCTGAAGCTCTCTGGAACAACGCTTCCAAGAAACTCGCCATCACTAACGCGCTAGACACGGGGGATGTTGAACAGCTCTGCATGACGTACCACCCTGATTACCCAGGGACTACTGGATATGTCCATTGGATCAACTATGCGTTAGGCAAGAATCCCTCTACACGATTCTGTATCGCTCTGCCTTGGATTCCACAACCGTCAGCATTTACGGATGAAGTCTATGCAGCAATATGGGAAGCGTACCAGCCCAGTTGGTCCACATTCATTGAAGAACTCAGAAGCCTATTCCCCAATACTGACATCTACTCTATTCCTTACGGACAATCTGCGGTTGAACTGCGAGGGCACTACACCGCTGGTGACCTGCCTGAGATAACCGCGATGCAGGGAGCAAAGGCGACATCAATATTCAAAGACAATCTCGGACACCCTGGAGCCATCTTAATAGATCAGGGAATCTTAGTATGGTTGCGTGCTATCTATGGTGTTGACCTCACAAACTATTCGTATGGACCAACCTACAGTATTGACCTCAAAACCATTGCCCGGTCAATCATGGACGACCACGATCCAGACTATAATGCTGCCTACCTCACGGATAGCGACGGGGATGGTGTGGGAGACGCCATTGATAATTGCCTCCTAGTTGCCAACCCTGATCAATTAGATACCAATGAAGATGGTGTTGGCGATCTCTGTACTTCGATCGGCTGCTGAACGGCTCTAGTCACTCCCCAAGCCCGCTCCCATGGAGCGGGCTTTTTTTTGCCGGAAAATTGATGTGGCTGATGTCCGCTTTTAGCTACGAT
>JAPKBI010000305.1 GCA_028823475.1 Halioglobus sp.
GCTACATTCTGGTCAAGGGCGCGAGGCGCGATCTTATCGAAGGTGTCGTCGGCTGTATGGTGAAAATCAAAGTAATCCTGACCGTCCTGCAAAAGGCTGACAATAGGCACGCCCATCTCGCGCAGGTATTTCAGGTCTGGGCCACCCCTAGCAGTATTGTTACCACGTGCTATTCCCAGCGGCTCCAGTACCTTTGCGATAGCGGCGATCTGCAGCAGCTTTTCTTCATCGACACGGCTATCAAAACGCCAGATGTCGCCTGACCCAAAGTCTGACTCAGTGGCGACAATGTGATCGGGCAGCTCTGCAGCATGCTCGCGGGCATAAGCCTTTGCACCCAAAGTCCCCACCTCCTCAGCGCCAAAAAGAACCACGCGAATGGTGCGCCGGGGACCCTGTGGCAAGTGCTGCATGATGAGTTTAGCCGCGCCCAATACAACCCCAATGCCTGCGCCGTCATCAACGGCGCCGGTGCCCAGGTCCCATGAATCGAGATGCGCTCCCACCAGCACAATTTCCTGCGGCGCCTCCCGCCCGACAATTTCACCGATCACATTGCCGGAGGCTGCAGGCGGCAGTCGGGTTGGCGTAATGAGCAGTCTCACAGTTACCGGCTTACCATACCCCAGCGCTCGCTTGAGCTGGTCAGCGTCCGGCGCCGCGAGCGCCGCCATTGGCACGCCAACCTCAGCATCAGCGCCAGCCTGGCGCATCTGGCCAGTATGCGCAAAACGGTGGCTACTGGTGCCCACTGAGCGAATCAGCGCTGCGACCGCGCCCATTTGCTCAGACATGTAAGCGGTCGCCAACCGCTTTTGCACAGCAATGCCATAGCCCGCTCCATCTCGACTTCGCGCCATGACTTCATCAATAAATACAATTTTTCCTTCCACTTGCAGGCGTGGCGCTTGCTCCAGCGCTGACAGTGAACCGAACACAACAACCTCAGCCTCTATGCCCTGCTCCCCGGTACTGGAGCTTCCCCCCAGCGCGGTAATGGTTAATGCCTGCGGAAACGGTGACACAATCTCAGCGAGTTCAAGACCACGTAACCACACGGGCACTTGGAATGGCTCCACATGGATATTCTCCAACCCCAAGGCCTGCAGTTTCTCTACTGCCCACTGGCGAGCACGAGCTTCGGCTTCTGTCCCAGCCAGCCTAGGGCCGACTTCTGTGGTCAGGGATCGAACCAGTTCGTATCCCTGATTATCCTGCCGAGCCGACGCCAGCAGCTGAGCTGCTGTTGCGGTCATGGCTGGGGTGACAGCGGCGACAGGTGATGCCGCCTCGGCAACCATTGAACCCAAACCTACCGCTAAAACCGCTAGTAGCACTTTCATCGACTCACCTCATGACAATATGGCATCCCAATACAGATGTCGTAGGCCTAAGTATTAGGTATCAAACCGGCTAATAAATTGACCACAATCTCGATGGATCGCTGTTTACTCAGCTCCTGCTGATCCCGCAGTCGCAACCACATCTCGCCAGACGCTATCGCATCGATAGTGTCGCGCTCAGCTTTCGGCAGAGTTTTCACCTCGGGCAGCCAATCCTCAAGGTCTTTACGCAGGCCGCGCTGGTAACGCTGGTAATTCTTATGCAGTAGTTCCCAGCGCCAGAAATTCGCTTTGGCTGCGCGGATAGCGTTAGCATGCATTTCATACCCTTGCGCATGACGTTCAACTGCGTGCAGAATGCGATCCTTCAGCGTCCCGCTGCGGTCTCCTCCCATGAAGAGCGCTTCCATGCTGTCCCGGCTTTGCCCGTCCACTGCCAGAAACAAGCTTTCCATGTCGAGGAAGTGGCGAAAGAAAGACCGAATGCCGACGCCGGCCCGGTCCGCTATTTGTTGCGCGGTGGGCGCCAGGATGCCCTCCACTATCATGCATCCTGCGGCATCGACAATTGCCTGCCGCGTGCGCTCAGCACGCTGGCGTCGGCCATCAGGCAAGGGGGCCGAATCGACGTTTCTTTTGTTCTGTAAAAGGTTGCTCACAATCATTACCACGGCTAGACAAGAGTGTCAGGTTAGCACATCCACTTGCTCCACCAAACCGCTGGTGGAAGTATGTATGTCGCAGGAAAAATTAAGGAATAACCAATGGAATACACAGTGATTAATAGTGTCGCCACCCTCACATTTGACGACGGCAAGGCGAACGCAGTAGGCCCTCAGTTTCTCGATGATATCAACACAGGGCTGGACCGCGCACAGGCAGAGCAAGTCGGTGCCGTTATCCTGCAGGGCCGCGAGGGTATTTTTTCCGGCGGGTTCGACCTAGAGGAGTTCAAAGATGATGCGGGCAACCCCCCTGATCTCTGGACGCCGTATGACCGGCATAACCGACAAGTAAATCAAAGAACTCGGCATTGCAGTAGCGCCACAACATCCTGAAACCGACTGAGGAAAGCTGGCGTGGTTTTTGAGTCGAACACGATCTTTCGGGACGTATTCGCAACCCAGGTTGTGGTAGATGATGAACAGCGTTTTGTTACCGACCAGAATCAGAATTGTGGACTGGCGGCGGCTAATGCAGTGCTTAAGATTATTTCTGAAAACTCGAACTGACATCTGAGTGCTGCGGAAAATCACACGGGGCGCCTCGGCCCAAACGCTGCGGCAGTGGCGTGCAGCTAAGGGCCGCAGTAAAACTGCCATCATTGCCATAACACACGGCAGAGCGTTAAATAGCCGAAACAGCGCCTTTAGCCGTATTACTGCTAGCCCCGATCTCGCCCTGTTGTACAATGTCCGCAGCGTTTAATATAGTGGTTGCATGGCAATGCGGCCGAACCGTGGTAAGCGATCTTTTATGTCACAGCGAGAGCAATCGGCACTTCAGACACGATTTTTTGACGTCATTTTCGGAACGGAATCGCCGGCCGGAAAATGGTTTGATATAATCCTTATCATCGTCATCATCGCCAGTGTTGCGGTGATCATGCTCGACTCAGTGGGAACCCCCACCGCTAAGCACGCGCTCTTATACTTACAACTAGAGTGGATGTTCACGCTGCTATTTACCGTAGAATATCTGATTAGAATCTGGTGCACGTCAAACCGCAAAGGTTACATTTTTAGCCTTTACGGCATCGTTGATTTGCTGTCTCTGCTACCGACTTTCCTGTCATTACTGGTGCCACAAACGGCACCACTGCTTATTATACGCGTATTACGTATTTTGCGTATCTTTCGGGTACTCCGCCTGTTCGCTTTACTGCAGGAAGCCAATTTTTTGGCCGCGGCTCTGCGGCGCTCAGCGCGCAAGGTGTTTGTTTTCTTCGCGCTTATGATGATGATCACCACCATTTTCGGCTGCCTAATGTATGTTGCTGAAGGCGGACAAAACGGCTTCGATAACATTCCGGTGAGCATTTACTGGGCCATCGTGAC
>JAPKBI010000036.1 GCA_028823475.1 Halioglobus sp.
AGTTGTAGCCTACAAACTCCGGCGTGTTACACATATAAACCTCACCAATCAATTCTGCATGATCCGACACCATGGCGAAATCTAGCGGCCTGGACAGTTGTAAAGAGCGTTGTGCCTTGCCATCCTGCGTCCACGGCTGGATGCCGATGCGTTCACCACGCGCGAACTGGTAGGCCTGTGCCGGAGTCGTGCGTGTTCCCTGGGTGCTGGCATCCAGCGAGTAACGGGTGTGCACATGCAAATCCCCAAAAAATGCCTGCTTCTGGGGCGACTGGGTTGCACACGGCATGCGCTCAGGCTCCGCTGTCGTGGGCACCGCAAACAACGCCAAAACGCTGAACAACGTTGCGACGGTATAAAACCCTTGTACCGTTTGAATCCACTTACGCCCGATTGAATCAAGGACCACTGACACTATTACTCTCCTTCCAGCCATAGCGCACTGCCCTGGCTTCAATTTCACTATTTCTGTTGACGCTGACCGACTCGATGTAGAGCTGCCACTGCCCGTCATCAACGCGATACTCCAGCGAATGCCCGCCGGCGGCCGGCGTAATTATCAGCGTGCCCTCCTCCAAAGAGAGAGTCGGTGCGGGCGTCACCTGCCGTTCGCCGCCCGACTCGAACCTAGCGACCATAGCGGATTCTGACTCCTCGCTCCAGTCCCCAGCTCGTGCCAGCCAGGCATCCATCTCACCGCGCATGCGCTGCAGGACACCCCGGTAGAGCGGTTCGTCACTTACATTGTGAATCTCAAAGGGGTCCAACTCCAGATCAAACAGGCGCTCCTTACCAGGGGGCTGATACCACTGCCGTTGTGCCGCGCTCAGCTGGCCAGCATCGTACATCGCACGCATTTCCCGCACCATATCGATATTGTCGCGGAATGTCAGATCGGTGCCCCCGGAGACCTCTGGATACCAACTGCGTATGTACTTGTAACGGTTGTCCCGTACCGCCCGCTGCCGGTCCATCAGTTCATCGATTCGGTCGCGTGAGGCGTAAATATACTGGTTCGGCGCAGCATCAGGAGCGGAAAAATCATGCCCTTGCATTGTGGCAGGCACTGACACACCCGCCAGCGACAAAATGGTAGGGGCCAAATCGATAAAGCTGATGAGGCGCTCATCTACCGCACCGGGCTTCACACCCTCGGGGCGGAAGGCCTCCGGCCAACGGATGATCATCGGTACCTTGATGCCTGAATCAAATAACTCGCGCTTGCCGCGTGGTAATCCGTCGCCGTGGTCTGTCGTCCAAATCACAATCGTCGAATCGGCCAGACCCGCAGCCTCCAGTTGCTTGAGAATGGTGCCGACTTCAGCGTCCATCTCGGCGATATTGTCGTAGTGCCGCGCCATGTCCGTGCGCACCGTTTTTGTGTCGGGATAGTATGGCGGCACAACAATATCCTGGGGGTTGACCCTCTTGGGCACCGGCTCGTCCTGGCTATACCAGCGCATCACTTGCATCAGAAAATGAATGGCGCTTTGGGGCCGATTGCCCAAGGGTGGAAATACGCCACTTTCATGGGTGACCGGAAAATTGATAAAGCCAAAAAAGGGCTGCCCTTGTGCCCGCTGACTCCAGTCGGGTACCGCTGCGCCTTCAAGGTTCCAGATAGTGGTTGGCCCGCTATTCGCAAAGGGCGTGCTGAATTGATAATCCAATTTGTGATCGGTGTAGGTGTAATAACCTGCCGAGCGTAATAATTCCGGATACGCCTTGGCGTTTTCCGGCGGCACTGAATAGTAGCTACCCTCGGGGCGGCTGCTGCTACGCATATGTTGTGTCCCGGTTGATATCGGGTGCATGCCGAGGATATGCGCGGCCCGACTGGGTGCACAGACACCTGCTGCGGTGAATGTATTGGTATAGCGAACGCTCTGGGCGGCAAGCGCATCGAGATTGGGCGTGACCGCTATACTGTCACCAAACGTTGCTACCCGCGCACTCATATCCTCCGCCATCAGCAGCAGGATATTGGGTCGGGATGGTATTTGTGCGCTGGCGATTGGTGCGAACAGCAACAAGGCGACACAGGTCATCCGTTTACACACTGGCATCAGGGATACTCCAGGAAAATGGGTGAGGTCCACGCACGCGGCTCCGCCACTGAGAGACAGTTATCATCGGGCTGGGCATTCGCGCCAATACAATAATTGCGCTTGATGCATTGACCCTGCGTATCATACTCGCAGCCAAAAGGGTCGCCGACAATCAGCGCTTCTGGCTCTTGTATGACCCGCGCATAGTAAAGCGCACTGCGCGAAGTGGCACCGTACTGGGAATCCTCAAATTCCATCACACAGCCGCTGCCATCAGCGGGGCATTCCTTAACACGCCAAGGGTCTTCTATCAGCGGCCTGATAACTTCATTGGGTCTGACCTGCGGCCTGATACGAACAATTTCTATACGCGTAATCGCTTTGCGACGATCGCCGCCCGGCCGATAACATTCACCACCGCACAAAGATTGCACGCGATCGGCGCCGAGTGCGGCGATAGTATAATCAGGACAGCCCGGCTGTTGCTCAAAAGCACCCAGTGCGCGCACACGAAAGCGCGGTGTTTCGCTGAGCATAACTTCACTACCCATTGGCACTTCGCCGCCGAGGCCATTAAGCAAATCGAACCAGACCAACATACGATCGCCTGAGGTTGCGTACACATTGCGATTACTGAGCGCGTCCCAGATCGCATCACGGTTGCGACCTTGCGCATGCGCAGCCACCAGTCCACCCGTGTAATAGAAACCGCCTGACTCCTTGTCCGTCTTGTAGAAGTCCGTCGAGATAGCTTCACGGCCCAGATCCTTACTGTCGGTGTACAGCAGTCGATCTGCTTCCTTGTAACTGCTACCAGGACGCCCTTGGTGTCCGTCGCTGGAACCGATCAGACCAAAGCGCGCACGCTTGGGTATACCCTGGGTATCGAAGCCCAGCGCCAAGTTATACTGCGCAGACATGCGCGGCACGTACATCGAAGGCGGTTGAAAATTGTTTTGCAATTGCCCACAGCCGGCCCAGTCATCCAGTGTGGCATCAGGGAAAAGCTTACGCCCCTGTGGGGCTCCTTTTTCAATGAAGGCGATGACGGCTCGCTCAACGTGTTGTGCGCACTCAGCAGATGCCGAATCGTCACAACGTGCTTGCGCGATCACCGCCGCCTGTTGGCAACACGGTGTGAAATTTGCAGTCGCTTCCGGGCAATAACGCTCGCCCGCGCTAGTTTGGCCAATGCGCTGAAAATCTTCGAACACCTCTGAGTTGCCGTGGCCGGAATACATCTCCAACAGGTTTTCATAACGCTGCTCGTACTGATCCATCTGGTCGCGAAAATCCGCAGTCAGTGGATTGGTGGTACCCCAGGCTAGGCCGTGAGGGATCACCATACTGTCAAACCCCCATTCATCCAGCTTGCGATAGAGATCGCGCGGCGTCAGCGCCACTTCCCGACAATCTGCCGACAGCTCGTTGGATGGCGCATCGTCAGGACAGACCGGTGTTTCATTCGACTCGTTTATAAACCGTCCCAGATCTGAGGCATCCTGGACACCATCCGTCAGGCTGAGCAGCCCCAGTAATGCCGCTGGTGCTTTGCCCAGCACATAGCCTGGCGCGGCGGCAATGGGGCGTGTCGGCGTCTGACCCTCCTCCCACGTACGGAAGATGACGTTCTTATGTCCGTAGTGACTGGGCACGTCGTCTTTCGCGCCGTTGGACCACTCCCAGCCGACAAAGGAGACAACATCCGGATTCGCTTGATCACCAGCGGCGGCATTGCACTCGCGTATGGATTTCACCGTGTCGGCCCACGCGCGCGGGGTCAAGCCCTCCGCATGATCATTGATACTCCAGAAATCCAGCGCGGAACAATAGCGTGCAAAGTCGCAAGCATCCGCTGGGGTAACAATACCGCCGCCCTTCACTGCTTTGGTGTTGAATACGTAGGCATCGAGAGAATAATTTGTGTGGCTGTGCAGGTCGCCAAACAGTATTTGCGGTGTATCGTAACGCCCTATAATCAGCTGTTGTTCAGTCGGGATATGATCAGGCTGCTCACTCATCGACTGCTGTATTGGACGCGGCCCGTCAGTCACCGGCGCCGCGTGCCAATCACTGCCTAGCCAGCCTTTGCCCACACTATAAAACCAGGCGAAGGCCATACACAGAAAGATAAATAGACCCAGCAGAATTTTTTTCAGCATCGCAATGCCCTCAAATTATTGTCGCAACCAGCAGAGAAATCGCCATGAAAGCCAGGCAAGTGTCAGCAAGATAAAAACGCCCCCAATGACTACATAATAAAATTTTGGAGGAACCCATCGATGCGTAGATTGCAGTGTTCCGGGCATGCTCTCGATCAGCGCGTGTAGTGATTGATACGCTGAGGCGGCGTCCGCATTCAGCTTACCCGTATTTAGTGGCGAAGACTCCTGTGGGTCTGATTGCATATCAAAAAAATCGCCGTGCTGGTACAACTTCCAACGCCGGTCAAACGCGTAGCGGGCCGGAGCACCGGTAGGCCACCGCGGCTCGTAATGTATAAATAGTTCCCTGCGCTGCAACTCGTGCTGACCCATGAGCACAGGCAGCAGACTCTCGCCATCTCCGGGGTAGTCCTGCGGGAGTGGCACGCCAGCCAAGGAGGACAGGGTCGGCAAGACATCATTGAGATTAATAAGACTGTCGCTCACCAGTCCGCTTTTCACCACACCGGGCCCCCACGCGATGAACGGTACACGCGACCCAGCATCAATCGTATCGCCCTTGGCGCCGCGCACCTCAACACCGTCCTGAAGACTGACAATGTCACGCCCGGTGCCGTTGTCGCCGACATAGAGAATGAGTGTTCTGTCTGCAATACCCGACTCTGTCACCTTATCAATTACCTTGCCCACGAGCTTGTCCATATAGGCCATCATGGCCGTAAATTTCTGCTGGTCGCTGGCGGATTTGTCGAGCATATCTGGCGTCGTTACCCAGGGATCATGTGCCAGCACCATTGGATAGTAGATGAAGAACGGGGATCCCTTGTGCGCATCGATATAGTCCAGTACGTAATCATTGAATACGTCAGGGCCAAACACGGAGGCTTCGTACTGCTGCAGCTGCCCATTGTGATTCAACCGCGGCTCCCAGTAGCGCGAGCCCTTTTCTACGCTCTTCATTTGCCACACCAGGTATTCATCAAACCCGGCACTTAAGGGAAGGGAGCCCTGTAAATCTTCAAAGAGGTTGTCGTATAGCTGCCACTTTCCGGCCACCATGGTGTTATAACCGCCAGCCTTAAGCATGTGTGCAAAAGTAGTCTGTGCTGGATCGAGGTAGCCGAAGTGCGTGTAGTTACGGAAATTGTACTGCCCTGTCATAATCTTCACCCGCGACGGCGTGCACAAAGGCTGGGCATAAGCGTATTCAAAGCGCATGCCGTCAGCGGCCATCTCATCCAGACGTGGTGTCTGGTAGGACTCGCCCCCGTAAACGCCAACAGTTTCGGCACCAATATCGTCGCTGAGAATTAGGATAATGTTCGGGCGCTGCTCACTGCCATCTACGGCACTCGTCACGACCAGCAAGAGCAGGGTGGCAAGCATCTCGATAACGCGAGCCGGGGGAAAGGAGGCCATGCGCAGCAGGTGCCCGCTCATGCTGCCTCGACATAGAAAAACAAATCTTGCGGAATGTGCGGTACTGCGTCGCCAAGCCCCTGCACCATCTTTATGCAGTCGCACACGATAGTGCCCGTCGTGATGGCGCTATCCTTAAAATAAGAGAAATCGAGTGTAATTTTGCGCTGCGCGACACGCCGAACAAGTAGTTCCAGCAAACGGATCACCTGCGATCTACCGTGCATGCGGCTCAAAAAATGCTGGCAGCGAATACGGCAACAAGAGTGACCGGCGTTAGAACAATTAGACGACCTTAGCTTGGGGGTGGTACTTTGGGCCATAGGAGTGTAAAACTCTGTGTACACCGAATGTAATATCATGAGTATACAGGCTGCTTGATATTTTTATCCAAGATGCAAAGCAGGGCTGCCAAATAAGTACAGATATCTGGAGGATCTAATAATGAGAATCGCAAAATCTGTTATCACGCCCCTGTTGATCGGTACCGCCCTCTCCTCCCTGATTCATGGAGGTGCTGTTGCACAGGACAATCGGCAAGCTCAGCTCGAAGAAGTGATTGTCACCGCCACTAAACGTGCGTCAAACTTACAAGACGTGCCCATTGCTGTCACCGCGTTGTCGGGCCGAGATTTAGTCAACGCGCTAATAGGCAGCTCGGAAGATCTGATTCAACTGGTGCCTTCACTGAACCTCAACAAGGGTGGCAGTCCCCGACAGACCTCCTTTAGCATCCGCGGCATCGGCACGGTAGCATTCAGCTCAGGAATCGAACCCAGTATTTCAACAATGTTGGATGGTGTCGTGATGGGCCAAACGGGCATGGCGTTCGCACAGTTGGTGGACATGCAGCGGGTAGAAGTGTTGCGCGGTCCCCAGGGTACATTGTTTGGTAAAAATGCATCTGCGGGCGTCGTGCATTTCATCACCCGCGACCCCACAGAGGAATTTGAAGCGGAAGTGCGCGGTTACGCCACTGAAGATGAGGAGTACCGCTCTAGTTTTACTGTGTCAGATGGGCTCACCGACAATCTCGCTGGCCGCCTAACTGGCTACTACAATCAGGACGAGGGCTGGGTTGAAAACGTCTATGATGGCAATACCGTCAATAATTCCGATGACTGGGGTATCCGCGGGAAATTGCTGTGGAATCCCACAGAAACACTAGAGGTTAAATGGAGCAGCGACTACAGCGACAGAAACTCCAAATGTTGTAACGTGGCTTTCCACGCTCTGGACCCCTACCCTGCACAACCGCCAAATAATCAGGAAAAGGTTGACGAGATTTTGGCGCAACTGGCCCCAGTTATGCCGGGAGAAAAGAATAAAAAAGTGAACCTGAATGGCGAGCTTACCACTGATACAAGCGCCTCTGGTCACTCTTTGGAAGTCAATTGGGACGTCGGCTCACACACGCTGACCTCTATCAGCGCCTACCGGGATTGGTCGCAAAACGGTCGCGGCGACAACGACCAGTTGCCGGTAGATGTGCTGGGTTTTATACAGGGTGGAAAGTCCGAGCAAGATCAGTTCTCGCAGGAACTGCGCCTGACCTCTCCGGGTGATCAATTTATATCCTACGTGGCGGGCCTGTATTATTTCGACCAGACCGTTGATCGTAAATTTGACCGCTCCTTTGACGTCACCGGCACTGACCGAACTGAAGCGATCGCCGACTTTTCCGTAGACTCACTGAACTACGCTGCCTTCGGGGAAGCCGTAACCCACTTCAGTGAACGCTGGCGGCTGGTCACTGGTTTGCGCTGGACGCACGATGATATCAAGTTTGATTTCGAACGCATCGGCTCCACGCTGGGAGCCAATCCCGAGCCTTACTTCAAGCGCGACAATAATGAAAGTGCGTGGACCGGTAAAATCGCGTTGGAGTGGAATGTCACTGATGATGCAATGACCTACGCCAGCTACTCACAGGGCTACAAGGGACCGGCCTTCAATGTTGGCTTCGGTTCTACCCCAGCGAATACCGATCCTGTTGACCCCGAAACTAGCGAGGCCTTTGAACTTGGCCTTAAGTCCAGCTGGTTTGAGAATCGCCTGATATTCAACGTGGCCATATTTCATACCACCTTCGATGACTTTCAAGCCAGTGCCTCTGAATTTACGCCCAATCTGGATGAAAATGGCAACCCGATCGATGAGAATGGCGACGGGTTTGATGATGGTGTATTCAGTTTTGTGCTCTCAAACGTCGGCAAGGTAAAAACCCAGGGTGTGGAAATAGACTTTACTGCGCTGCCCATGGAAAACCTGACATTATCCGGCGGCATGGCCTATGTGGACGCACAGATAAAGGAATTCGAAGGAGCAGGCTGTACATTCGGTCAGTCATTTCGGGGCGTTGGATATAAGGGACAAACCAGCTGCGGCAATGCGCCGGCGACACAGGATTTGAGTGGCGGCGTTTTACCTGCCACACCGGAATGGAAGTTTACTCTGGCCGCTAGTTATTCGATCCCGCTGACATCCATGCCCTTTGACCTTGAGATCAACGGCAATTACCGCTACCAAGATAAAGTCCAATTCGTCATTGAGCAGGATATCTACACAACCCAGGATGGCTACGGGATTCTCGACTTATCCTTGGTGGCACTCGATCACTCGGATCATTACACGGTGACGCTGTTTACCAAGAATGTCTTTGACGATTGGTATTTAACGAGCGTTAACGCCTTCGCCACCACCTTCACTCCCAATGGCTATGGCCATCAGGTGCCACGTTATGCTGAGCGTACTTTTGGCGTTGAAGCGCGTTATCGCTGGTAGCAATAAAAGCGGCGGTGAGCGTGCCAATCTCGCCGCACCCGAAAACCGATCCGCCAATAGCAGATCACGCCATCACAACCACAACATCAACTTTTCGACCGCCCGAATCAACGGCCCGTGGTACCACGGCACCTCGGGGTCAATCTCTGGCACCTGGTACTGGGCCCGCAGGGCCTGCAAGCGCTTCTGCAGATCCTTGGTGATCGCGGCGTAACCCTGTTTGCCATAGAGATTCACCTGATCCTCTGGATCGGTCACCAGATCAAATAATTCCCACTCATCATTCTGGTAGTAGTAAACCAGCTTATAGCGCTCGGTACGGACACCGTAGTGGCGGGCGACGCCGTGAAAACCAGGGCTTTCATAGAAGTGATAGTACAGGTCGCGATGCCAGGGCTTGGGGCTGTCCTTAAACAACGGCAACAGACTTACGCCATGCATCGGTGTTTTGGGTTTTACACCCGCAGCGGCTAGCAGTGTGGGCGCAAAATCGATGTTCTGTACCAAAGCATCCGATGTGCTACCGGGCTTGATGTGTCCCTGCCACTCCATCAGCAGCGGCACCTGAGAGGACACCTCGTCCATCCAGCGTTTGTCGAACCAGCCGTTTTCGCCAAGGAAAAAACCCTGGTCCGAGCTGTACAGGACGATAGTATTCTCCATCAAGCCATTAGTCTCCAAGTAGTCCAGCAGCCGGCCTATCTGCCGATCCATGCTTTTCACTGAGGCCGCATAGGTTTTGATGTAACGCTGGTATTTCCAACGCACGTCGTCCTGTCCTGTCAAATCCGATTTTTCATACTGACGATTGCCCTCAGCAAATGCATTCTGCCACAGCGCCTCCTGTCCCGGCGTCAGATCCTTACCCATACGCAGCTTGACGTCGTTGTCGGTCATGTAATCTTCTATTCTCATACGGGCTTGGCTACGCGCTTGCGTCAGATCAACCAGATTTCGGAACAGGGAGTCGGGCTCCATGAGCTGCTCTTCCTCATTCCAGTCGCGCAGTTCCTCCGGCCCCGGCAGCCAATCACGATGTGGCGTCTTGTGGTTGTAAAGCAGAAAAAAGGGTCTGTCTTCCTGTTTCGCCTGCCCTAGCCAAGCAATCGTTTTATCGGTCACCAGGTCCGCGACGTAACCCGTCGTCTCTTCCACACCATTAGGACTTCTGAATACCGGGTTGTAGTAGGTACCCTGCTCGAACACGTTGTCGATGACGTCCCAGTGATCAAAGCCCACAGGATCGCTGTACAAGTGCCATTTACCGATGACAGCAGTTTGATAACCAGCACCCTGCAAAAGACTGGAGAGCGTTTGCTGCTCACCATCGAAGGGGCCAGACCACTCATTACTGTAGAATCCGTTTGCGTGACTATGCAGGCCGGTGAGCAATGTTGCCCGACTAGGTCCGCAGATCGCATTCCCAACATACGCGCGATCAAACCGGATACCACCCGCTGCAATGCGGTCAATATTCGGGGTCTCCACTAGACTGTCACCGTAGGCACTGACAGCGCTAACGGCGTGGTCATCGGAGAAAATAAACACAATATTAGGACGTTCATTGGCAGTTGAACCGACACTAAAAATCAGCGAAAAGAGTGTCGAAACCAGTCCGCCTGTTTGATTGCCATCAAACTTAAGCATAGTTATACCCCCATTTATTTTGCGCTCAGTAGTACCCCATTTCACCCATAAAAGGAATCTATTTGGAAGCAAAATACACCCTCAAATACAACGATATAGTTCATTTCAGCCTGTCCCGAAAAAACCGGTTTCAAAGCGTACATGTCATAGACTCCCATTGCTTTGAACCTATAACCGCGTCGAAATTACCCGCTGGCTGCAACCGCGCGTTAGAAATCATGCCCCAAAAGTCTATCCTGACAAGCGCAGCCTGAATATTGTGAGCTGAGCCACGAGTGCTTTTCAGCACATGCGCTGCTACCATTGGTATCTGATAGTCAAAACTATAATTGAAGAAGACTAGACTAATGCAAAAACCCTCGACGGTAACCGACAACACAGCTGTGCTCAGACCACTGGGGAATATTCACCATTTAGCCTTGCGCTGCCGCGATGCCGAACAAACGCGTTGGTTTTATGAGGATGTCCTAGGCTTAACACTGGCGGCGGCACTGTCTCTTGAAAACTCCCCCGGCACCGAAGAAGAACGTCCTTTTTTGCACCTTTTCCTCGAGCTTGGCGATGGCAATTACATCGCTTTTTTTGATGAACCGGGTCACGCCAAACCAGAACAGTTTGAAATCAAGGATAGCTTTGACATCCACATCGCCTTCGAAACAGAAAATATTGAATCAATGCTGGCCTGGAAAGATAAGATTAGTGCTGCCGGAGATTTCATTTTTGGCCCTATCGACCACGACTTTGTCGAATCCGTGTACTTCTTTGACCCGAACGGCTATGCCTTAGAGATTACTCACAAAACCGCCAAGCATGATGCCGTACTCTTAGAAGAGAAAAGCAATGCACGGCAACAAATTGCACAATGGAGCGCACGCACACGGGCGCGGAAAATTGAAATCTTTGGCGCTGATGCTATTGATTCGCGCTGCAGCGCACTGCTCGCTCCGCACTCTGACACGCAAAAAACGCCTTCGAAGAAAACCTGATGTTTGTAGATGCTGACAAGGGTATCGAAAGGACAGCATATCTGATGCTCTTTCAGGAAAAATCTGCCGGCTTCAAGGACGTCTACGGAGGCGTTGACCATGTTGTGTTGCGCTCTCATCTAATGCGACCACCGGCGTCGCAATCAAAAACCGTCATACTTTTTATGCATCCGATTGGCGGCGGTGAGTATCTACCGCTGCCGCTGGCACTTGCCAAAGCCGGACATCATGTTATCTATTGTCAAAGCCGCTACCCCAATAACGACACCGCACTCATCATGGAAAAAGTGGCGTTGGATATGGGCGAGTGCATCAGGGACGCAAAGGAGCGACTGGGCTACAAAAAAGTCATTCTTGGTGGATGGAGTGGAGGCGGCTCGCTTGCCCTGTTTTATCAGCGCCAGGCCGAGCACGCCACAGTGATCTCTACGCCAGCGGGTGATCCACCGAATTTACAGGAGGAAAATCTGATTCCTGCGGACGGCATGATGCTACTAGCCGCACATGTCAGCCGTGCACTGACATTGACCGAATGGATGGACGCCTCCATTCTGGATGAAAGCAACCCCGATATCCGTGACCCTGAGCTCGACCTATACAATCCGGACAACCCCAATCAGCCACCCTATAGTGTCGAATTTCAACAGCGTTATCAGGCTGCTCAAATTGCACGGAATCGACGTATTACGGCCTGGGTTAAGACGAAGCTGGAAGCATTGCGGGCACAGGGTAAACCCAATGAAGAATTTGCGTTTACCGTTCACGGCACAATGGCAGCACCCGTATGGTTAGACAACACTATCGACCCTAACGAGCGGAAGCCTAACACCTGCTTTCTCGGAGACCCAAAAGTAGTGAACAACAGTCCAATCGGACTAGCCCGCTTCACCACATTGCGCAGCTGGTTGTCACAGTGGAGTTATGATGAGTCCAATGCTAATGGTGTTGATGATGCTGCTAGCATGAGCCTGCCGACCCTGGTCATTAACAACGCCGCCGATGATGCCTGCACACCAAGTCACGCAAAAAGACTGTTTGATGCAGTTGCTAACGACAACAAGGAATTTGTTGAGATCATTGGCGCCACCCATTACTACCTCGGTCAACATGAGCAGCTGCGACAAGCAGAACAAGCCTGCACGCTATGGTTGCGCAAACAAGGGTTAACGGACGTGTGACTAAGTACATTGATACAGTGAAAAAAACTATTTCCCGCCAAAACTATTACAGGAATCGATTAATGTCCCTGCATAAAATTCTTCAGCTCGCGGCAATCTTAAGCCTTTCAACATCTGCTTTGGCAGAAGTATCAGGTCCAATCGAGGCCGCAGAAATTAGTACATCGGCCCCTCCATTCTCGCGAACAGAAGAGCGCGAACCGTGCGCCAGTTACACCGCCGAGCGTCGACCCCATTTTGGCGATATGCACGTGCATACGTCCTGGTCTTTTGATGCCAGCAGCCAAGACACACGCAACACACCGGCTGATGCCTACCGTTTTGCACAAGGTAATTCAATGGGCATCCAGCCCTATGACGAGAACGACAAACCGACGCGCACCATACAGCTCGATCGTCCGCTAGATTTCACTGCCGTCACAGACCACTCCGAGTTCATGGGTGAGATGCGCATGTGCACGACCGAGGGTCTACCGGGCTACTGGCACCCCGTGTGCATCGCACACCGAAACATACCAAGGCTCTCCTTCCTCACCTTTGCCACCTTGGGCATGGCATACAAAACACGCTGGGGACTATGCGGAGACAATAATGACATTTGTTTTACTCAGGCCGCCGACACTTGGAAGGACATTCAAAGAGATACCGAGGACGCCTATGACCGAAGCAGCGATTGCAGCTTTACCAGCTTCGTCGGTTATGAATGGACCGCTAGTGGCGAGACCGGCCAGAATCTGCATCACAATGTAATCTTCCGCAATGAGCACGTACCTAACCGCGCCATCAGCTGGATAGAGACTGACTCTCAGGTGCAGCTGTGGGACTATCTGGACGAGGAGTGTGTATTAGGAAAACCCGGCTGCGATGCTGTGGTGATTCCACATAACGCAAATATATCTGGCGGACTGATGTTTGAAACCGCTCGTGTTCGCAATGGGGATATCCCGACGGATCCGGTCACAGCAGATGAGGCGGCACGCAGGGCACGCTGGAATACCTTATTCGAGGTGATGCAACACAAAGGGTCTTCAGAGTGTGACAGTCGCCTGCCAGTTTGGTCGGAAGACGAGTACTGCAACTTCGAGAAGTTGGGCTATGATAGTTTTGGCGGAAAAAATACTGGGCACACTCAGTTCGCCGTCCTAGAATTTCTGAGTCCCGTCCTCGGTGAAGATATAATCCCGGTTACAACACCACCGTCTGAGACTAATTTTCTGCGCTATGCGCTCAAGAAAGGTCTGCAGCAGCAGGCTGAACTGGGTGTGAACAGCTTCAAATTCGGCATGATTTCTAGTACCGACACCCATATCGCTGCGCCAGGACTGACCATGGAGAAAAATCATCCGGGGCACGGGGGCGCAGGAATGGGTGCTCGTGATGGTGTGCCCGCAGGTCTGCCCGATGAGCTGGAGTATGGCCCTGGAGGTCTAGCGGTGCTGTACGCCGAGGAGAACAGCCGCGATGCGTTGTTCGCCGCAATGCAACGGCGAGAGGCCTATGCAACTAGCGGTACACGCCCTGTATTGCGTTTCTTTGGAGGCTGGAATTACCCAGAGAATCTCTGTGAAATGGATGATATGGTTGCTCAAGGTTATGCAGGGGGCGTGCCCA
>JAPKBI010000306.1 GCA_028823475.1 Halioglobus sp.
TTTTGGCTTCTCCTATTTCATTATGATCACTTTTGCGGAGCGACCCTTGAGAAATCTTTCACTATTTTCACTGCTAACACTTGCTAAGCCTCTTGGCCTAGTTTTTTTCCTGTCCATTCAATTGTTTTCATCAGCTAATGCTCAAGGCACGAGGCTTTTGCGTCAGCCGACAATTAGTGATGACCATATCGCCTTTGTCTATGGGGGCGATATTTGGATAGTAGAAATTGGTGAAGCTGACGCCGTTAGATTAACTAGCACGGCCGCAGTAGAAACCCACCCCCACTTTTCTCCCGATGGCAGTATGCTTGCTTTTACGTCCAATCGCGCGGGGTCTGAATCGGTGTATACCCTGCCCATACAAGGAGGATCTGCGACGCGTTTAACGTGGCATCCAAGTTCTGTTGAAACGAGAGGCTGGACACCCGATGGTGAAAAAATATTGTTTGCCTCAACCCAAGGCACCGCACCAAGTGTTTATAACCGACTATGGACAGTGCCACTGACCGGGGAAGCACCTGTGTTATTGGCACGGCAGTGGGGACATGATGGCTCGTTTTCAGAGGAGGGCGATGAAATTGTTATCGATAGAATGAGCCGGTGGGATTCTGAATGGCGCGGTTACCGTGGAGGACAAAACACGGCTCTCAGAATACTAAATTTGAACGACTTGTCTGAAACAGTTATCCCAAATGAGTCAACTGCAGACGTACAACCACTTTGGCTTGACGACAGGGTTTATTTTTTGTCAGACCGAGACCGGACCAGTAATATATGGTCTTACTCTCCTAGCTCTGGCGACTTAGAACAAGTCACGGAATTTTCGGGTTCAGATATCAAGCATCTTGCTGGACACGGCCGCCGCTTGGTGATCGAGAGAGATGGGTATCTTCACACCGTGAACACTAGAAACGGCCGTGCTACCCAATTGGAAATAAATGTTCGGGGGGATTTTCCTTGGGCAGAGACTCAATGGGAAGATGTCAGCGATGACGCTGAATCGGCTTCGCTTTCTCCTACTGGTCAGCGGGTTATTATGTCAGCAAGGGGTGAAGTGTTTACTGTGCCGGCGGAAAACGGCGACACTCGAAATATTACTCAGAGTTCTGGCGCCGCCGATCGCGCACCCTTGTGGTCGCCTAACGGTGAAAGCATTGCCTGGTTTTCAGACAGCAGCGGTGATGGCTACGAGCTAGTCATTACTTTACAGGATGGGCTTTCGGAGTTGAGCAGGTTTTCAATTGGCGAATCTAAAATGGCATGGGAGCCAACCTGGTCACCCGATGGTGAGATGCTGGCGTTTGTTGATGATGATGTTCGCATTCGTGTAATTGACGTACAAAGCGGTGCGATACAAACAGCCGACGTGGGTGGAAATAATTTGGAACGTGGAGCAAATGGCATTCGTTGGTCGCCGGATTCCCAATGGCTAGCCTATGCAAAAACAGGCGGCAATGGCTTCGGTCAGTTATCTGTGTGGTCACGTGCGGATCGATCGGTGTCCAGCATGACCGACGCTTTTGCCGACGCCTTTACTCCAGCTTGGGATAGAGGCGGCAAGCATTTGTATTTTTTAGCCAGCACTGATTTAGCATTGGCAAGCGGTTGGGCGAATACGAGTTCTTCGAATGCACGTCCTGAATACAGCGCTTATGTTATAAATCTTGTTGCCGATGACGAGTCCCCTTTTAGGCCTCGCAGTGATGAAGAGGAAGTCGCTGAAGAAAATGGTGAAGCGAACGAGGATACGGACGAGAATGAAGATGCTGAAGTAGAGCCAGAGCCATCAGAGGATGCAAGCGCCAGCGACGAAGTGGCCCCAGTAGTTATTGAATTCGAGGGTATTGAGCGACGTACGCTAGCTTTGCCACTGCCCCCAAGAAATTATAGAGAACTAATTGCAGGTCCAGAAGGTAGTGTTTTTGTTGCCGAGCGACCTGAAAACTCGCGGGAGCTTAATCTACATAAATTTACGCTGGAAGATCGAGAGTCAAAATCCTTCACAGAAGGAGTTGGTGAGGTTAGTGTGTCAGCCGATGGCGCTAAAATGCTGGTTAGCCAAGCAGGGGGCTGGAAAATAATTGACACCAGCGCTGCTGATGGCAGTGGCGGTGAATCAATTGCTCTCAATCTGCGCATGCGGTTAGATCGGCAAGCGGAATGGACGCAAATATTCGAAGAAGCATGGCGTTATGAGCGCGACTATTTCTATGATCCAAACTTGCACGGCAGAGATTGGAATGAAGTCTATGAGCGTTATGCGCCACTTGTCCCCTTTATAAAGCATCGGTCAGCTCTGACTTATGTTCTTGATCAAATGAATGGTGAGCTTTCGGTGGGCCATAGTTTCGTATTTGGTGGCGACTTTCCTGATGTGGAAGACTCTGTTGTTGGTCTGTTAGGAGCGGACCTCGTACGAGATTCCGATCGTTGGCAAATTGAGCGTATCTATACTACGGAAAGCTGGAACCCAGATCTAACCGGCCCGCTAGATCAGCCTGGATTAAATATTCAAGAGGGCTACTATTTAGTAGGCATCAACGGAACAGAATTGATAGCTAGCGATAATCCCTATGCCTTGTTAGATGGCACAGTTGATCAACAAACGACTCTACATATTAATGACAGCGCTGATTTTTTAGGTGCATGGCAGGAAATTGTTGTTCCTATTGCAAGTGAATCTGGTCTGCGCCAACGCACTTGGGTTGAAGACAATCGCAGGCGCGTAGATGAATTATCAAATGGAAAACTGGCCTATATTTGGGTGCCCAACACAGGGTCGCCTGGCCTGGTTTCCTTTAATCGCTATTTTTTTGGGCAGCAAGACAAAGCCGGAGCAGTGATTGATGAGCGATTTAATGGCGGCGGCTTTCTAGATGATTATATGGTAGACCTAATGAACCGAAGCCTGCGTGCTGGGCTAACCAACGAGGTGCCGAATGGTGTTCCGATGCGTTTGCCTGCAGGAATTCTTGGGCCTAAAGTATTGCTTGTGAACGAATTAGCGGGGTCCGGCGGTGATTTCTTCCCGTGGATTTTTCAGCAGTTAGACATTGGCCCGCTGATCGGAAGCACAACTTGGGGTGGGCTAGTTAAAAGTTCCGTACACTACGGTTTAGTTGATGGCGGTGCATTAACTGCGCCAGACAATGCGGTTTTCGATCCAAACACAGATAGCTGGGTAGCAGAAAATGTTGGTGTGACACCAGATATTGCTGTTTACCAAGATGCACTGTCACTAAGCAATGGAGAAGACCCCCAGCTACAGCGTGCTGTCATCGAAGCACTGAGATTGCTTGAGCTTACTGATGAGGTTGACGTGGTGCCGCCAAGCTTTCCGACACCGGCTGTGCAGTAGAGCATAACAATGAAAAGCCCGGGGTGGG
>JAPKBI010000307.1 GCA_028823475.1 Halioglobus sp.
TTGCTCGGTTCACGTGGTGTTATCGACGGCATTGATTATGTTCGCACACTGCATGATATTCAGGACGAAGGCGAACTGAATAGAATGCTTGAGAATCATAAAAAGAAATTCAAAGGTAGTGAGTTGGTCGGTAAGACGCTCGGAGTCGTAGGGCTTGGCGCTATCGGATCCTTGGTTGCGGAGATGGGATTAACCCTGGGTATGGAGGTTGTCGGTTTTGATCCAGCCCTGTCTGTGGAGGCTGCATGGCGATTGTCCAGCCAGGTTCTAAAGGCGGACACCTTGTCCGCATTGTTCGCACGATGCGATTATATTAGTCTGCATTTGCCCGTTCTGGATTCAACTCGAGGGTTGGTCAATGCAGAATTATTAGGTGTGATGCAATCTGGAGCCTGTCTGCTTAACTTTGCACGGCAAGAGATCGTAGATCACGCGGCGCTGTTACAATCACTGGAAAGCGGAAAATTGCGTAAATACATCGCTGATTTTCCGGCGCCAGCTCTGATTCCCCGTGATGATGTGATTCTGATGCCGCATATTGGGGCAAGTACAGATGAGGCCGAAGAAAACTGTGCCATCATGGCCGCTGAGCAGTTGCGCGATTTTCTTGAAAACGGCAACATTCGTAACTCCGTCAATTTTCCAGCTTTGCAGCTGGAGCGTGTAAGCGGTTGCCGCTTATCGCTGACTAATGAGAATATTCCCAAGGTTCTCGGCAATGTCCTCTCTATTTTGGCCGACGAAAACATTAATGTTATCGACATGCTAAATAAGAGTCGCGATGAGCTTGCGTACAATTTAATTGATATTGGCACGCGACCTGAGACCCCGGTATTAGAAAAAATGCGCGCATTGGATGGCGTTATCAACGTTCGCCTGATCGGAGACGGCTCCAGCCTCGCCGGTCATTAGACGCCACAGGTCAAAACATGAAAGCGCCACTTGAATCGCTGGAGACCCAAGTCAAATCCCAAAGAGATTATGAGTCCCCACCACTGCACCTATGGCATCCGTCCTTAAGTGGTGATATTTCGATTCGCATTGATGCACAGGGCGACTGGCATCACGACGGTTCTAAAATCGAGCGTCAGTCGCTTGTAAACCTGTTCGCTAGCATTCTCAGACGTGAAGAGGACAGCCAATACTACCTTGTGACCCCTACTGAGAAGTGGCGCATCGAGGTTGACCTGCACCCTCTGCTTATTATCGATTTCGACGTTCAGATGGTGGAGGGTATTCAATACCTGAAGGCGACGTTAAATACTGGCAGGGAGGTTATGGTGGGTGAGCAGTTCCCGCTGTTTCTTGACCCCACCGTCGGAGATATAGTGGCAATGACGCTCGCTCATGGACTCACCGCGCTGTGCGCGCGCTCTGCATGGTATAGGTTAGTGGGGCTGGCGACCACAGTCGATGGAACTGAGGTTATTGCGTCTGGCACCTATACTTTCAGGCTTGGAGCCGGCTAAAGGTCAACATCCATGTCGTCAGGTAAGGCGGCTACATGTTGGGATAATTAGGTCCGCCAAAGCCTTCTGGTGTTACCCAGACAATGTTTTGTGATGGGTCCTTGATATCACAGGTCTTGCAATGCACGCAGTTCTGGGCGTTGATTTGAAAGCGCTGACCTGCCGCGTCCTCGACGATCTCATAGACGCCGGCTGGGCAGTAACGTTGTGCCGGCTCATCGTAGAGAGGCAAATTCTTTGCGATAGGGACATTGGGGTCAATGAGCGTGAGATGGCAAGGCTGATCCTCCTCATGGTTAGTGTTGGACAAGAAGACCGAGGACAGACGATCGAAGCTGATGGTGTTATCAGGCTTTGGGTATACAATTTTTTTACATTCCGCGGCAGGTTTCATCGCCGCGTAATCTGGCCTGGCATCGTTAAGGGTGAAGGGCAGTTTGCCGCCAAAGATATTCTGGTCAATCCACACCATGCCTGCCCCGGCTAAAATGCCGAACTTGTGCATGAAACCAGAAAAATTACGGGTAGTATAAAGTTCTTCGTGCAGCCAAGAAGAAGCTGTTTTTTGCGCATAAGACTGCAGGTCTGCGGGAGCGGAATCTCCCTGACTAAGCGCCTCAAACACCGCCTCTGCAGCGAGCATGCCACTCTTCATTGCGGTGTGGTTGCCCTTGATTTTAACGCTGTTCAATGTCCCCGCATCACACCCTATGAGTAGTCCCCCGGGGAAGTGCATTTTAGGCAATGAGTTGAATCCACCCTTTGTAATCGCGCGAGCACCATAGATTAGGCGGGTACCCCCCTCGAGGTATTTGACGGTCTCAGAGTGATGTTTCCAGCGCTGGAACTCTTCGAATGGGTTCATGTGTGGATTGCTGTAGTTCAGGTCCGCGATCAGGCCTATGTACAATTGGTTATTCTCGGCGTGGTACATGAACGCCCCCCCGCTGGAATTACTTTCACTCAGCGGCCAGCCAAGGCCATGAATAACGAGTCCTTCGTCATGGTTTTCAGGAGGAATTTCCCATATTTCCTTAATGCCGATGCCATAGTGTTGAGGGTCTTTACCATCATCCAGCGAAAACATCTCAATCAGTTGCTTTCCGAGATGTCCGCGGCAACCTTCGGCAAATAAGGTATATTTTGCATGCAGCTCCATGCCTGGCATGTAGCTGTCTTTATGCTCTCCAGTGGCACTTATACCCATGTCACCCGTAGCGATACCCTTTACCCGTCCGTCCTCATGATAGAGGATCTCAGCCGCAGCGAACCCGGGATAGACTTCTACTCCCAGCCCTTCAGCCTGCTCTGCCAGCCAGCGGCAGACGTTGCCCATGGAGACGATGTAATTGCCTTCATTGTGAGTCGGCTTGGGGATCATAAAATTTGGCAGCTTGATGGCACTCTTTTGGCTCAGGTAGAAGAAAAACCTGTCACCTTTTACCTTGGTTTTGATCGGTGCGCCCAACTCTTCCCAATTAGGGAAGAGTTCATTTAATGCGCGAGGTTCGAGCACTGCACCGGACAGTATGTGGGCTCCCACCTCTGAGCCTTTTTCGACCACGCAAACGGTTATTTCTTGGTCTTTTTCGTTTGCCAGCTGCATAATCCGACAGGCCGCGGATAAGCCTGAAGGGCCAGCGCCTACGATTACAACATCGAATTCCATTGATTCACGTTCCACTGCGCTGTCCTCTTGTTGTCATTCTGGGGCCGGTGTCTTGGCCCGATCTTTAGAAGGGCCGTAAGTATATAATTTTTAACGATTAGAAACTATAAACGTGGTGAATAGAGGAAATACAGCGCAAGATTGATGCTACGCCCTTTCACCGCTTTTATGGGTCTTGACCCCGCGCATATTTATGGGCAACATACCTCGCCAAGTT
>JAPKBI010000308.1 GCA_028823475.1 Halioglobus sp.
TTTTAGAAATCACCATTAACCGCCCTAAAGTGCTGAACTCTTTGCATCCTCATGCGCATGAAGAATTGGCAGAGATTTTCGATGTCTATGAAAGCGATGCATCGCTGTGGGTCGCCATCATTACCGGTGCGGGTGATAAATCTTTTTGTACCGGCAACGATCTAAAGTATTCATCATCTGGCCAACCTGTTTGGATACCGAAGTCCGGTTTTGGCGGCATCACTTCACGGCGCAGAACAAAGCCTGTGATTGCTGCCGTTAACGGCTTTGCTATGGGGGGCGGGATGGAGATTGCATTGGCTTGCGATATTATTATTGCCGATGAAAACGCGCGTTTTGCTTTGCCAGAAGTTAAAGTGGGGCTTTTTGCTGGCGCGGGAGGCATCCAGCGACTCACACGCCAAATCCCCCTAAAACAGGCCGTGGATTTACTAATTAGCGGTAAGCAAATTACCGCAGCTAGAGCTGAGGTGTTAGGTTTTGTTAATCAAGTGGTAGCTAGCGGTAGCGTGATGGCTGCGGCAAGAGAGTACGCTGAGCTATTGTGTCAAAATTCACCTTCGTCAATTCGTTTAAGTCTGAAGCTGTTAGCCGAAACGAGTGTGCATAGTGCTGTGGAAGATGCGGTGTCGGGTATGCCAAAAACGATTGACGAGCTATTTACCTCTGAAGATTTTATAGAGGGCCCCAAGGCTTTTGCTGAAAAAAGAGCCCCTAAGTGGTCTGGTCGTTAAGGCTGATTAACTCAACGACAAGATTAACTACCTTTATAGCTTTAGGATAAAACAATATGTCAGCTAATACCTTAAATAAGCAAACCCGTTTACCCTTGTCAGGTTTGCGAATTTTGGATCTCTGTGATCGGGTTGGCCAAGGTTGTGGGCGTCAATTGGCTGATCTTGGTGCCGAGGTGATTTTGGTTGAGCCGCCGGGGGGTATGGCATCCAGGCAGCGCCAGCCACTCTATCAGGGGCAGAGCCTCAGTTTTGCAGTGTGCAATGCTAATAAGAAGAGTGTTGTCATCGATTTAACGGTCAAGGAAGGCAAAGAGCAGTTTTTAAATATAATTAACACCGCTGATATGCTGTTAGATGGCAGTTCGCCGGGCTATTTGGATTCACTGGGTTTAGGGGCTGCTCAATTACGGTCGATAAAACCAGAGTTGCTGGTCTTATCGATTACTGATTTTGGTTTGCAGGGACCCTATAAAGATTACAAGGCTACCGAGGCGGTACATATAGCGATGGGGGGTCAACTCTCACGTTCGGGTATTGCTGGCAATGAGCCCTTGTTACCGCCAGGTGATTTGGCTTTGGGAACCGCCGCTATTCAGGCGACCTGGGTGGCGTTGCTGGCCTACTGGCAGCGTCTGTATACCGGGCAGGGAGATACACTGGATTTTTCGATTAACGATGCCGTGGCACAGATTCTGGATCCGGGTGTTGGGGCAGCAGGTAGTGCCGCTGCCGGTCGCACTGCTATCGAGGTGGCGATTCAAGGGCGACCGGTTGTTGACTTTGTTGCTGGCGAATTGCCATCCCTGGTCCTGATGTATCCCATTTTGAAATGTGTCGATGGCTACGTACGCGCCTGTATACTTAATCCTCGGCAGTGGCAGGCCATGTCGGAATGGCTGGGCCCCGATCATGATTTCAAACACCCCAAGTACGACAAGCCTGCAGCCAGGTTAATGAAAAGTGGCGCTATTAACAGCCTTATTGGGCATTTTTTTGCCGATAGAACCCGTGAAGAGCTGGTGTTGGAAGGCAAGGCAAGAGGTATTCCTATTGCATCGGTGGCGCAGCCAGCGGAACTGTTTAGCGATGAGCATTTTGCTGCCCGTGATTTTTTTGTGGAACTTGAGTTGGCGCAGGCGCGTGGGAAAATTCCTGCAGGTTATCAACGTATTGATGGTCAGCGTGTGGGGGTTCGCCAGCCTGCACCGGCCGTTGGCCAGGATACCGTGGCCCAGTTCGTGGCAGCGTTGAATGAGGCCGCATCGACCTCGACCGAGTTCGGAGGTGAGCCGATAACGCGGCGGCCTTTAGAAGGTTTGTTGGTATTGGATTTGGGCGTGATAGTGGCGGGAGCTGAATTAGGCCGTTTGTTTGCGGATCAAGGCGCCAAAGTTGTTAAGGTTGAAAATAAAGCGTTTGCCGATGGCCTGCGCCAAAGCTTTGATGGTAACCCTGTGTCTATCACCTTTGCACAGGGCAGCCGGGGTAAGAAATCTTTGGGGCTTAATTTGCGCTCCAAAAAAGGCATTGAGATTTTTAAGCAGTTGGTTAAAAAGGCCGATATTGTTGTTTCCAATTTTAAGCCGGGTACCATGGAAAAATTGGGCATTGGCTATGAAACATTAAAGTTGATCAATCCCCGAATTATTTGCGCTGAAAGTAGTGCGATGGGAAGTTTCGGCCCGCAGGCAAGCACCATGGGCTATGGCCCACTGGTGCGTTCCAGTAGCTCGCTGTCAGGCTTATGGCGCTACCCTGAGCAAGAAGGCGGCTTCGGTGATGGTATGACTATTTTCCCGGATCACTTTGTTGCCAGGGTGAGTGCTACTGCGATTATTGCCAAACTCATACAACGCAGATCTACCGGAATCGGTGGCTATGTTGATTTGTCTCAAGCCGAATGCATTATGACTGTATTAGCGACTGAATTTCTGCGCGAATCGGTTGAGCCTGGGAGTATGGTAGCCAAGGGTAACCGCGATGAATTTGACGCACCTAACTCAGTATTCTCCTGTGAAGGCGATGATCAGTGGTGTGTGGTGGCGGTTTCCAGCGATGATGAGTGGCAGGGTCTTTGTAGGGCGATGGGGCGACAGGACTTAGCTGACAATGGGGCATACTCAACAGCCGCTGACAGATTGCAAAATCGCCAACAATTAGAAGCCGTCGTCACGCAATGGTGTGGCGGTCTATCGCAATATGGGGTTATGGCGTTGTGCCAGTCGCAAGGGGTGCCCGCCGGTAATATGTTGCGGTTAACGGAATTTATTCAAAACCCACATTACCAAGCGCGAAACTTCTTCCGCATACTAAACCAACCTTCTGCAGGTAGGCCGCTTGAGACAGAAAATGGCCCCGTTGGATTTAGCGAAACTTTACCACAACCTGAAATCACCCGAGCGCCGGCGCGGGCAGAGCATACCCGTGAACTGGTCAAGGAGCTGCTTGGACTTTCTGACCAAGAGATTAACGTTTTAGTCGAAACGGGTGACCTCGAAATTGGCAAGTCGGGTAGTGGGGGGGGGCATAGGCAAAAGTTGAAAACTTTTTTTGTCTCGATGGCTGTTAAAGCTATGCTTAAATATTCCGCGATGACTGCGGGCTAATAAACTCAG
>JAPKBI010000309.1 GCA_028823475.1 Halioglobus sp.
CTGATATCGAAAGCTTGAGCCTACCAGCTCTTAAAGCGATGATCGGGAAGCAGACCCGGAAACTCGTCGGACTAGCATTCGATAGATCGCCACATATGCAGCCTAGTCGCTTGGGTGGTAGTGATATCGAGATCGATGGTGAGGTCATTGGTGAAGTTCGATCACAGGCATGGTCATTTAGATACAATAAAAACCTTGCCCTTGCTATGTTGCCACTTTCTTATATAGACAATAACGACAGCATCACTATTGATGGGCAGACCAGTATGTTTCATCCAGTCCCTTTTAACTTTGATCTATTCGTTTAACGCTAGCGGAGCATTCGCATGGGCCGATCTTCTTATTACCACCCCGATACGATAGCGCTACACAGCGGTTATGTCCCTGAAGGCGATCACGGGTCGCGAGCTGTACCCATCTATCAAACTACCTCGTATGTATTTGACAGTGTAGACGATGCCTCGTCGCTGTTTAACGTAGAGGAAGGCGGGCACATTTATAGCCGTATCTCTAATCCAACAGTTGCGGTGTTGGAGCAACGTCTCGCTGCATTAGAAGGGGGCAGTGGGGCAATTTGCACAGCGTCAGGTATGAGCGCTTTGTTCACGACGTTTATTACGCTTTGTTCGGCAGGTGATCACATCGTTTCGTCGGGACAAATCTATGGCTCGACCGCGACTCTTTTACGCCACACATTGAAACGCTTGGGTATAGAAACGACGTTCGTCTCAATTAACGATCAGGGGGCATTAGAGGGCGCGATCCGTGCAAATACTAAAATGGTGTTTTGCGAATCAATTGGGAACCCCGGCCTGGAAGTGGCTAATCTCCCTCAAATTAGCAGCATTGCAAGGCAACATGGACTACCCGTTGTAGTCGATGCCACCTTTGCTCCACCGGGGCTGTGCAACACTATCGAATCGGGTGCTAATGTGATCGTGCACTCTGCGACTAAATGGATAGGCGGACATGGTGCAGCGGTTGGTGGCGTGGTTATTGACGGCGGTAATTTTGATTGGGAGGCTAGTGGCCGCTTTCCAGAATTAACTGAACCGTATGAGCCATTTCACGGCATTAAATTTTGGGAAGAATTTGGCCCTAATGCCTTGGCAATGAAAATTCGCGCAGAATCCATGCGTGACATTGGCGCATGCATGAGTCCAAATAACGCATTTCTGCTGCTACAAGGTATTGAGACACTGAATATGCGCATGAAGCAGCATATCGCCAATACCAAGGCCATGGTTGAATGGCTGCAATCTCAAGAGCAAGTCACATGGGTTAATCACCCTGACTTACCGAGCAATCCTAGCAACGCAATTGCCAGAGAGTTATTTCCAAATGGCGCGGGCTCCATGCTTTGCTTCGGCGTGGTCGGTGGTCGAGCAGGAGGGGGCGCATTTATCGACTCGTTGAAACTTGCCTCAAACCTAGCCAATGTCGGTGACTCCAGAACACTTGTTCTGCACCCCGGCAGTACTACGCATTCGCGACTCACCCATGATGCGATGGTGGCTGCCGGTATTAGCGAAGACCTGATTCGTGTGTCGGTTGGCATTGAAGGGATTCAAGATATCCAAGCAGACTTCGCGAATGGTTTGAGAGCTGCCCAGCGTATGGCCGAGTCTCAATCATGAAACTCATGGTCAACGGCTTTGAAGCTCATGTCGCTACCGGAGGTAAAAAGTTCGATAAAAACTTACCAACCGTGCTGTTTTTGCATGGCAGTGGTCTAGATCACCGAAGCTGGGCATTGCAGACGCGTTGGTTTGCCTATAACGGTTTTGGTGTATTGGCGCCAGATTTTCCAGGGCACTCTCTGTCCAAAGGCGCCCCATGTGCAACAATCGAAGACTCTGGGAAATGGTTAGCCGATTTTCTCGATGCCATGGGTGTCCGAGAAGCGCACGTCGTTGGCCACTCGCAAGGCTTTTTAAGTGCGTTAGAGCTGTCTAGACTCAAGCCAACAAGATTGAAGTCCTTAATCGGTGTTGGCACTGCCGCAGCCATTCCGGTTAATCCAATGCTAATTGAGACGGCAGAGCGTTCACCCATGAAGGCGGCTGACCTGATGTTGCAGTGGGGCTTCGGGCATAAAACGCAAATGGGAGTCAGCGCGACACCGGGTATGCAGCCGATTGCTATTGGTCGACAAATCATGGGTAACAACCCTCTGGCAGTCGATCTGCATTGTTGCGCCGATTACTGCGGTGGAGTCGACGCTGTAGAGCTTATAACCGCGCCGTCAGCGATGATATTGGCAGGACAAGATAAAATGACGCCAGTCAAAGCTGGCGTGGCGATTGCCGACCAATTACAGGCCAAACTGGTCGTATTAAAAGACTATGGACACATGCTTCCCATTGAGGCACCCAAACAGGTATTAGTGGCTTTGCGTGAGTTTATCCTTGGCGTTGAAAAACAGGTAGGAGCAAGCTCTAGCCGTTAGGTGGGTTACAAATGACTCTCTAAGTTGAAGCTTTCAATCAGCCATTACCAGTGGTTATGCATCTACCGGTTGATAGCGGTGTCCACTGCTGTGCTCAGAGTGTGCAGCTATCCTGCGGGCCCAACAGTGTCAGCTCAGCGTTAGCCGCGGTGATGGTGTCAGGCTGAGGTAGTCCGTGCCCGTCCGAGTCCTTGAGCATCCTGGGGAGTCTATCGAACTTTGAGCAATCAGCTCCTTGCGTCTAAAAGCATCTCTGTGAATGCGAGAGGAGAGGGTGTGCGATTAAGAGTGTGTGTATCTTCGCATAGGCAAAAGCAGCGAGCATGAAGGTAAGGCTTGTCTGGTGGCAAACTTGGTGGCAAACTTTATTCTCATTGAACCGCTTGCGGTGCTCTAGCCCCATTACTATCACACCCTAAACCGTGATGATCTTGAAGCCTGTTGGATGCCCTCGACGGATAATCGGCGGTTCAAACGCGATCCTCGAATGATTGTTGCAGCAGGGGGGGGTGCATTTTACCGATGACAAAGGACGTACTATTCTAGATGGTATGTCTGATCTGTGGTGCTGTGGTGCTGGACACAATCGGCGGGAGGTTACCGCAGCCGTGCAGGCCCAGATGCAGACGTTGAGTTATGCGCCTGCGTTCCAATTTGGTCATCCGGGCGCTTTTGAGTTAGCCAAGAAGGTCAAGTCATTGAAACCGGCTGGCCTGGATTATGTGTTTTTTACTAACTCCGGCTTTGATGCTGTGGACACGTCACTAACAATGACGAGAGCTTACTGGCGTCAAAAGGGAATGAGGACGAAAAAAACTCATTGGGCGAGCCAAAGGCTATCATGAGATGAATTTTGGGGGTATGACCGCCGCCGATGTATTTGGCGTGGTACCGGATATT
>JAPKBI010000310.1 GCA_028823475.1 Halioglobus sp.
ATAGCATAATGGGTGAGGAGGGGCAGGGCTGGAAGATTGCGATGCAGACGTTGCAATATGAGCGCGGGGCTGAGGCCGGTGCCGCTGGTGGTCAGTCTATGGTGCGGATTACGGTCGATGACATGATTAGCCAGCTGGATGGTGTCAGGCGAGACGGAGCACCGGTACTCGAAGATCCCGTGGTGCGTGATCAGGTGGTACAAGCCATCATGGAGGAAAAAGCACTGTTTTTGGGTGATCGACGCTCCCGTATCGGGCATTTGACCACCGATTACCCGGGCTCGTTACCACTGTCACACAAATTGCGGGGTACCGAAATGACCCGGCGCATGCGCCAACTGGCGATCAACTTGCAGGGCGCTGAGGGCGCTCTGTATGTTGGCGATGATGATGCACGTCA
Source organism: Halioglobus sp. (assembly GCA_028823475.1). GTDB lineage: Bacteria > Pseudomonadota > Gammaproteobacteria > Pseudomonadales > Halieaceae > Marimicrobium. The sequence continues at coordinate 401 of JAPKBI010000310.1, forward strand.
GGGAGGCTTTTGGCAGCGTGCCTATCTGAACAGTTTCTCTGCCACGATTGGTGGCGGCACCAGCCAAGTGCAGGCCAACATTATTGCGGAACATGTACTCGGTTTGCCGAAGTAGGGAATGACTATGTCGCTTATTGGAAATACGACCCTGAGCTTTACTGAAGAGCAGGCTATGCTGTTGGATGTGGCAAGAGAGTTTTGTCGCGATAAATCGCCGATTACTGCGGTGCGCGCTCAGTTGGATTCTGATTGCGGTTTTGACCAGACACTCTGGGATGAAATGGTATCGCTGGGTTGGGCCGGGATTTCTCTGCCTGAATCGTGCGGTGGTTCCGGGTTGGGTATTAGTGCTTTGGTTCCGGTGGTCGAATCTATGGGGCGTGCGATGTTGGGTACTCCTTTGATAAGTAGCGCATTGGCTGGGCAGTTGTTGCTGCGCGCTGGTAATGCGCAGCAGACCGAACAGCTGTTACCCAATATTGCAATCGGTGTTCCGGCAACGTTGGCACTGTTGGATAATGGGGACTGGGGTGACGATGGCATAGGACTGATGCTGGATGATGAGCATGTACTGCGTGGTGTGAAAAAATGTGTGCCAGACGCGTCCGTTGCCAGCGTTTTTGTTGTGTCAGTGTCCTTTAAGGGCAGTGCGGCCTTGGCGATTGTGCGCGCGGATCAACTGGTTGCAGGCTCACTAAGTCCCAATACACTGATCGACCAGACTAAGCGTGCGGCCAATGTGGATTTCAGTGGTATAACCGTCGATGAGAACAACATTATTGTGGGCCCTGCCGTCGCTGCTGCGCTGCGAGATGTCCGCCTGTTGGGTGCTCTATTGATCGCAGCCGAAGCGACCGGCAGTGCAGCCGCTTGTCTGGACACCACGGTGGACTATCTTAAGACGCGCAAACAGTTTGGCAAGCTGATTGGTTCTTATCAGGCGTTGAAGCATCCGACCGTGGACATACTCACTCAGGTCGACTCAGCACGCTCATTTATTTACCATGCCGCCACGCTGGTAGGTGATGACGCTCTTGATGCCGATGCGGAAATTGCCTGTCGCATGGCGAAGGCCCAAGCCTGCCAGACTCTACTATACGCCGGAGACCGAGCTGTACAGTTTCACGGCGGCATGGGATTCACTTACGAGTGTGACGCCCAACTCTATATTCGCCGTGCCCAGTGGAGTCAGCAGCAGTTCGGAGATGTTCAGCACCATCGTAAGCATCTCGCTACGCTTCTGTTGGGTTAATGCCGCGGCGCTTACGGCTTTGAATAATGGCTGTTCTCACTGCTGTAGGCCCACACAATCGTATATACTTCTTCATCCCACCGAAATTTTGACTTTGTTTCTCTTATGGTAAAAAAGCAGCGCGGCTTTACGGCCACTATTTTGCCTCGCACCCTGTCTGCGTCATTCGCGGGAATTAGGGCGGGCAGCGCACTGGCCGCAGACAGTGTTGTGCAGCGGGTACTGGGTCGCGGTCCAGATGATGCTGATTCCGACTTCGCCCGCCGCGAGGCGCACAAGTTTGTCCGCGAGTTGGGTAAACTCAAGGGCACCTATATAAAAATTGGTCAGATGCTGGCGCTGTTCGGAGAGCAATTTCTTCCCAGGGTGCTTGTGGATGCGCTGCGTGACCTTTCTGACCAGACTGAGCCGCTGCATTGGGATGCCCTCGAGTCGTCCGTTCGTGACAGTCTGGGTGAGCGCTACCAGACGTTAGATATTGATCCACAGGCGATTGCAGCGGCCTCATTGGCTCAGGTGCATTTGGCGAGAGTGCGTTCTAGTGGTGAGTGGATTTGCTTGAAATTACAGTACCCTGGACTGGCACAGGTGATCGATGCTGACTTTGATGCGGTCGTGCGTATGTTGCTACTGGCCCGGTGGGTAAAATCGGGCCGCGACTTGGATGACTGGCTCGAATCCATGCGTGAACACCTACACAATGAGATCGATTACCGGCGCGAGGCTACCTCTACGATAAAAATGAGCGAGTTGGTAGCGGGTGTGCAGGGTACTTCTGCTCGCTATCATGTACCCCAGCTCTACCTCTATTACTGCACCGATACGGTGCTGGCCATGGAGTATATCGAGGGTGTCTCGGTGGTTGATCCCGATGTGGCTGGGCTGTCGCTTCAGCGGCGTAATGCATTGGCCAAGGGGATGCTCGAACTGTTTTTTTACGAGCTCTACGAGTGGGGGATGCTGCAAACAGACCCCAATTTTGGTAACTATCTCCTGCGACTGGATGATCGTCGTAAGAAGATAGCGGACGATGAGCTGGTACTGCTCGATTTTGGTTCTGTGCTGCATTGCTCTGAACATTTTCTGCGCAACCTTCGCCAGACGATTGAAGCCGGTCAGCAGCAAGACGTCCCTCGCTTAGTTGAAGGGCTGATTGGCTTAGGGTGTTTACAGAAAGAGACGACTGAAGATGGGCGCAAAATTTTTTCCGATTTCTGCATGCACTTACTAGAGCCGTTGCGCCCGCCGGAGCAATTGCCCGCTGAGTATCTTAATGCCAAAGGAGAGTATTGTTGGGGGAAATCTCAATTGATGCGTCGAGCCGCCAAAAAAGCTGCCATGGCGACGACGAGTCGCCAGTTCGTCACGCCTTCGCGAGATTTTGCTTTGATCGCGCGCAAATTGACTGGATTATTTAATTTCATTGCGGCACTGGATGCCGAGTTTAACGCTCACGAGATGGTGCAATTACACATTCATCGTTGGCAGATAAAGGACCGAAATGCCGCAAAAAAATAAAGGTAAGGACGACAACTCTCGGGCTATACCCACGTCAAGAGTCAGCCGCTTTACGCGCATGGCCCGCATGGTAGGCGGCGTTGCTGGGGGAATGTTAGCCGAGGGCGGCCGCCAGTTGAGTGCCGGAAAACGGCCTAAAGCCAAGGATATGTTGCTGACACCCGCTAATGCGCGTC
>JAPKBI010000311.1 GCA_028823475.1 Halioglobus sp.
TTCGTCAGGTTGTTGGCAAAAGCCCACGCGCCAACTTCATCGAGCGTTGCTGGCGCAAGTCCAGCGAATGCCCGCAAGTTATTGTAAGCAAGCAACGCTTCCGTCGTAATCGCCGTCCTTCCACCGACAAGGCCCGTATGGTCTGTATGGTCACTGCCATAGGTAAGACCAAAGGTCGCCAAATCGATGAACTCCCCTGCCATATCAGCGTGGGGATGCTCCATAGCCATGTCCGAATCGTCAGCCGGCATGCTCGAATCGTCCGCAGGAAGCGTCTCTGGTTCCTGTGTCCGGTCGAGACAGAAACCGAAGATCGTTGAAGCGTTGGGCTCTAGCGTTCGATTCCACGCCTCACCCACCACACGCCAAGCGTGCGACATCGCACCGCCATCGTCGTCTGAATACGTCCAGTAGCTTATCTCAGAATTCCAATAGCTGGTGACATATCCAGGCAGTGCAACGCTAACTTCCCACGGACTACTGACCGCACCATTATTTGTTACCACACCCTCGCCGCAGGCTCCAGAACCCCAGTCGTCCAAGAGATTAATGGCGACAGAGAATGCTGCTGCCGAGTGAGGGATTTCAGCGGCGGCCACAGAGGGCGCAGCGCAAACGGTGAGTGTCAGTGCAGTGAAGAGACTCGCCTGAATAAAGTCGGGCCGGCCTCCTCGTCTTGCTGCCCACTCCGTACCTTTCTGAATCTTCTCATGATTAGATCGCATCGCGTTCTCCTCGACATTGAACCAACAGCGCCTTGGCAGCTGTTCGATTCAATTCCTGTTATACCCATAGATGGGGCTGGTCGGCGCTATCGCAAAATCAGGTGATTGCGCCTTCTCACTTAGTACCGTCCTATAGTCACTATTGCCTAGACAACGTTCTCGGCAATAGGTTCAAAAAAATATTGCTCGCACTTAATGACATCAGCAATCTGATTAATCGACCTGAAATTTTGTCTTCAATCGATTGCCGCGGGCAAACATGATGGCGTATTACAGCGTGTTTCTTCATACTCTGTTGATACAACTAGGCCTTGAGTGACATCCCTATGCAAAATATTATTATTGTCCCACTAGTATTAGTGTTTACCTTCATCGCCCTTGGCGCGGGCGCAGCTGAAAAAAAGCTGCTATGGGGTGACACCCACCTCCACACTACATATTCTTCTGACGCATACGCTAATAATAATCTTACCGCAGGCCCAGAAACCGCGTATCGCTATGCCCGCGGCATGCCGGTCATCCACCCCTACACCAGAGCAAGGGTGCAAATAGACACGCCGCTAGACTTTCTTGTGGTTACAGACCATGCCGAATTCCTCGGTGAAATTCGCAACATCCACCGCAACGGTGTAGACACCTCAGACCTAGGCGTAATTGATAAGGTCAAAGCGTGGGTTGCGGCCTTCTTTTTAAATCGAGCAATAGACAGTGGCAACGGAAGAGCTTTATTCGTCCGCGTTTTGCCCGATCCAGATCTCACGCCTTTGGAAGACGCCGAGGCGAGCGGCCTAGAAAATAGTGATCTGGCCATTCTGCCAATGCCGAAGCAGGTTGAAGTAGACACCTGGCGCACCATTACCGACACGGCTGACCAATACAACGAGCCTGGAGAGTTCAGCGCCTTAATTGGCTGGGAGTGGAGCTCAATACCCGGCGGCGCCAATCTGCACCGCGTGGTTATTACAGACAGCGATGCACCCACTGCTCAGTTATACGATCCTTTCGGCCTCGACGACAGCCCCTATCCAGAAGACCTATGGAGTTGGCTTGAAAAAACCAGTGCAGAAACTAATGCCCGATTCACTGCCATTCCCCACAACTCAAATATTTCAAAAGGTTATATGTTTTCAGACAAAAGCTTACGCGGTAAACCGTTCAGCAAAGACTATATAGCGCTGCGTAGCAAATGGGAGCGCATTGCAGAAATCACACAAATAAAAGGCGATTCGGAAACTCACTCAAAATTTTCGCCGGAAGATGCGTTCGCTGACTTTGAAATATATCCTTACTACATTCAACGTCGATGGACTGAGTACAATCCTCAGCGTGGAGATTTCGTCAGAGAAGCGTTAAAGCAGGGACTTGAGCTGGAAGCTAATCTAGGACAGAACCCCTATAGGCTAGGAGTGATCGGCTCCACCGATTCACACACGGCGCTCTCCTCTGCAGAGGAAAGCAATTTCCATGGCAAGTTGGCCACTGATTCCATTCCGGAAAACAAAAGAACTCGATTTAATGATGACGGTCCCGGGTCGTCAGGTTGGGCAATGTCGGCGTCCGGCATGGCCGCAATCTGGGCAGAAAGCAACACACGCTCCGATATAATGGACGCACTAGAACGCAGGGAGGTCTATGCGACCACCGGACCACGTATCGCCGTGCAATTTTATGGTGGCCCCGACTTTACCGAAGCAGACCTCGAAAATGCCGACCTGCACACGCTCGCCACTGCACGCGGCGTGCCCATGGGTGGCGAACTACAGCAGACTGAGACGCCAACTTTTCTTGTGCTTGCGACAAAAGATCCTGAGGGAGCCAATCTTGACCGCATTCAAATGGTGAAAGGCTGGCTGGATGCTGACGGGGAATCTCAGGAAACAATATTTAATCTCGCCTGGGCAGGTGAACGTGCATTAAAATCAAATGGTAGCCTGCCCGATGTGGGCAATACGGTAAATCTACAAACCGGCAAGGTCGATAACCGTATTGGCGCATCGCAACTAGCGGCGGCCTGGACAGACCCGCAGTTTGATCCAGACCAATCTGCATTTTACTACGTCAGAGTGCTACAAATTCCTACTGCTCGTCATTCCCTGCTAGATGCAATTGCTCTGGGTATGGACCACGCAACGGATCAACCAGACACCATTCAGGAGCGTGCGTATACGTCCTCAATCTGGTACCAGCCATTGAACACTGTCAGTAAAAATGGATTGGACGACTGGCCAAGGACACCGTCAACGTAAAAACCCATTACTTATAGACGAGTATGGCGAATCACTTTGCACCGGGATGGGGGGTCAGTATGTACCATGAGACCGATGGCCTGTGGTTTCTACTAGAAGATAACGGCTGGCATATGAGATAAAGGGGCAAGATAGAGAAGTACAAAAAAATGCCCCCGGGGCTTAAAGAACGCCCCATGAAGCAGCTAGATGAAAATAAAAGTACCGGAGACTATCAGCTCTTCGGTTTTATCGACGTCTCCAACGGTTCCCTGTCTGTTCAGCGACATCTCGACGTCTCCAACGGTTTCCGGTTTGCTCAGAGACATCTCGACGTCTCCAACGGTTTCCGGTTTGCTCAGAGACATCTCGACGTCTCCAACGGTTCCC
>JAPKBI010000312.1 GCA_028823475.1 Halioglobus sp.
TGTCACCGACATTGGGGACGCAATGATTCTTGGAGGGCTGATGAAGGCGCTGTTCGCCCGCGGAGTGACCTTAGTGGCGACTTCCAATATCCAACCCCAGAAGCTTTATGAGAACGGTTTGCAACGCCAGCGTTTTCTGCCTGTAATAGACCTGATAGAGAAATATACCCAGGTTCTCAATGTAGATGCTGGCGTGGATTACCGCTTGCGCACGTTACAGCAGGCAACGTTGTATCATTTTCCTTTGAATGAAGAGGCCGACAGGAGTCTGGAGGACAGTTTTTCTCGTCTCGCGGGGGAGCCCGGTAAGCACTGGGAGCGCCTTATAATTAACAATCGATATCTGACATGCCGCTGCGTGGCAAATGGTGTGGCCTGGTTTGACTTCGCTGAGCTGTGTGATGGCCCGCGTTCCCAGAATGATTACATTGAACTCGCGCGTATATTCCATTCCATACTTATTTCGGGGGTGCCAGTATTTGACCCTGACAAAAACGATCAGGCGCGTCGCTTCGTTAATTTGGTGGATGAGTTCTATGACCGCAACGTCAAGCTTGTGCTGACGGCGGCCAAACCACTGCCGGAACTCTACGCAGGCGGCAAACTGGCGTTTGAATTTCAGCGAACCGTCTCCCGGCTGTTGGAGATGCAGTCTTACGAGTACCTCGCTCGCGAGCATCGACATTAGACTGCCTAGCATAAGCCTGTGTTAGCCGGTGGGTAGGCTTTTGAGCAAGTGGGGCTGTTTTCGGACCCCAATGCGGGGATAACTTGTATTGGACTCGATCTGTGTCATGCTCCGAAGGTTGCTGGGTAATGAAATTTGTTGAATTCGTAGCTTGAAAATGCGCGTTTCATTGGGTAGTATTCGCGCTCTTGAAATTAGACTCCTCTAACAGGCAGTTATTGATGAAAACTTACAGTGCCAAAGCGGAAAATGTTGCCCGAGACTGGTTCGTGGTAGACGCTGCAGACAAGACCCTAGGGCGCCTGGCAAGCGAAATTGCGCACCGTTTGCGCGGTAAGCACAAGGCCGAATACACGCCCCACGTGGATACGGGTGACTACATTGTGGTTGTCAACGCAGAAAAAGTACGAGTCACCGGCGCTAAAGCGACCGACAAGATGTATCATCACCACACAGGTTACCCTGGCGGCTTGAAATCAATTTCTTTTGAGAAGTTAATAGCCAAGGCGCCTGAACGAATCATTCAGGGCGCAGTGAAAGGCATGTTGCCTCGTAATACCCTGGGTCGGGCCATGTTTAAAAAACTCAAAGTGTATGCCGGCAGTGAGCATCCCCATACAGCCCAACAGCCCCAAGCTCTGAACATCTAACGGATAAATTCTATGTCAGCTACCCAATACTATGGAACGGGTCGTCGCAAGACGTCTACTGCCCGTGTTTTTCTAAAAAGCGGCGCCGGCACCATTGTCGTTAATAAACGTCCTTTGGATGAGTATTTTGGCCGTGAAGTGGCGCGTATGATCGTGCGGCAGCCACTGGAACTCGTTGATTTAACCGGAAAATTTGATATTAATGTGACCGTGGCCGGCGGTGGAAGTTTTGGCCAAGCTGGCGCAATTCGCCACGGCATCACGCGTGCTCTGATGGAATATGACGAGTCCTTGCGACCAAGTTTGCGGAGTGCCGGATATGTTACGCGTGATTCGCGTGAAGTGGAGCGTAAGAAAGTTGGTCTACGCAAAGCGCGGAAGCGTCCCCAGTTCTCCAAGCGTTAAGCGGATGGTTTCTATCCTCGCTATTGGCGCGGATATGGATAAAACGAACAAGGCCCGGCTGCTGTGCATCCCGGGCGTTTTTTTGGGCTGGCCAAAGGCGTCAAGCCTGTTTCTGGGTAAGCTCAACCTGTTGTAGAAAATGCATTCAAATCAAGGTGTTTTCCTTGTAACAGCAGCGCAAAATCATTAACATCTGCGTCTTTTTAGAACCGCGCTTTAGGCAATGACCTGCAGGGCGTGAGTTGGCCTGTGATATTGGGAGAAAAGCATGACTAGCGATGGCGTGAACTCGGGAAGAAGGACATTCCTGACAGCTGCCACGAGCGCAGTTGCTGCCGTTGGGGCTGTTGGTATATTAACGCCATTTGTGGGGTCCTGGAATCCTTCAGCAAAGGCCAAGGCAGCAGGAGCACCGGTTAAGGCGGATGTTAGTTTGTTAGAGCCCGGCCAAATGGTTGTCGTTGAATGGCGTGGCCAGCCGGTCTATGTCGTCAATCGTACCGCTAGCCAGCTTGAGGCGCTTGCTGGCTTGAATGATCAATTGAGAGATCCCGAGTCTGAAAATGCTGCGCAGCAGCCGACCTATATCACCGGCATTGAACGTTCTAGCATCCCGAATCTATTGGTGGTTGTTGGTCTTTGCACGCACCTTGGTTGTGCGCCCACGTATGTTCCGGAAGTGGGTGCGGCAGATATGGGTGGAGCGGCGTGGGTAGGTGGGTTCTTTTGTCCCTGCCATGGCTCCAAATTTGATCTATCCGGCCGCGTTTATGCGGGCGTTCCTGCTCCCTCTAACTTGTTAGTGCCTCCTTACTCTTTTGAGGGCGACAATGTCTTGGTGGTCGGCGTGAACCCGGAGAATGTGTGATGAGTAATATGCTGATTGGATTACGAGACTGGGTCGATGCGCGTCTGCCTATTATGAAGGCATGGAACACGCATATGGCGCAGTATTATGCGCCGAAAAACTTCAATTTCTGGTATTTCTTCGGGGTGCTCTCCCTGTTGGTGCTGGTCAACCAGCTGCTTACTGGGATATGGCTCACCATGAGTTACACCCCCTCTCAAGAGGATGCTTTCGCGTCCGTTGAGTACATCATGCGAGACGTCGACTACGGTTGGATACTGCGCTATATGCATTCCACTGGTGCGTCGGCGTTCTTCATAGTGGTGTATTTGCATATGTTCCGAGCCATGCTGTACGGCTCATATAAGAAACCTCGAGAGCTGATCTGGATTTTCGGCATGCTTATCTTTGTCGTCCTTATGGCTGAGGCCTTCGTTGGCTATGTGCTGCCATGGGGCCAAATGTCCTACTGGGGTGCACAGGTCATCATCTCTCTGTTCGGCGCCATTCCCTACTTTGGCGAGGATATTGTGACATGGATTCGCGGCGACTATTTGCTCTCTGGCATCACGCTGAACCGTTTTTTTGCGCTGCACGTGGTGGCTTTGCCTATCATTTTGTTGGCTCTGGTTGTGTTGCACCTACTGGCACTGCACGAAGTAGGCTCAAACAACCCCGATGGCGTCGATATCAAGAAGCACAAAGATAAAGATGGCATACCGCTGGACGGCGTAGCATTCCACCCCT
>JAPKBI010000313.1 GCA_028823475.1 Halioglobus sp.
AAAGGTACACCACCTCATCGCAGGTGCCGGTGTCAGAATAGTAATTGAGATAGTAATCAGAGTCCTGCAGTTTACCCATTGTAACTCGCGACAGGCGGTAAATCTTGGCGCGAGGTTGGTTCATAGACGTTTGATAGAACGGGTCCTCACGGTAAGGTCCCTCCAGGTACTGATCAATCTGGGAGGCGATCGCATGCTGGGGTATACCGTGAAACAGCACTCTGGGAGGCAGATCTTTGTGATACAGCCAAACTTGGGGGTAATCGACTTTGACCTGCCCGTCGATGGCATCGATTAGCGCAGGGAAAAATTGCTCGGTACCCAGGGCAGCGATAGCCATGGAAATATCCCGATTCCATTTGCTCAGTTGAGCGATGTCTGTCATAAGGCCTTAAGATACGGACATAACAACATTTTTGCTACTCAGTTGTCAGGCGCCGCGGGGTTGTCAAACTCATGGGTCAAGTAATTATCCTGCAAGGGACTTCCGCTAGGTCGGGGTGTGGTCATCACCGCTCGCTGAGTTCACCTTTGACGTCATGTTGCGCTATGCTATGCAGTCGGACCGGAGGCTACCTGTGTTATGTCCATAGAAAGGGTTAATTCAGCGTTGTACAAAAAGTCAGTGCCCATGGAGTTCACAAGGGCGCTGCTTGCGCAGGCGCGGGCCTACAACTGCGATGTTGAGGGCGTGTTACGGGCCGCAGGGTTTCCATTCGACCCATTGCGTCAGGATGTGCAGACCGTCCTTGTGTCGCGAGAACAGTATTCGCGACTGTGTTTGGCCGTAATTCGCGAGCTCGGTGATGAATCGGGTGGTGTGATGCCTGACGTGCAAACCCCGATTGGGACCACACGTATGATCGCGCTCAGCATGATCAATAGTTCTAATCTGTTATCCGCCCTGCATCGTGGCATTGAGTTTAATGGGGTATGCCGAGTGCGTCAGGGTGCTGACGTTATCAATCGGTTGACCGTTGATCATGAGCGCAAAGAGGCCACTCTGACCTATCTTTCTCAAAATGACACCAAGCAGTTCCAGCACAGTGTTCTCTGTAATCTGGCCATCTGGCTACGATTTGGTGGCTGGTTGATCGATCAGCGCATCGATGTGACTAGCGCTACCTGCGCCGGTCCGAAGCCGAAATTTCTGGCCGGGATGCGCCATTTTTTCCCCTGCCCGGTGGAATATGGCCAGACTGTCAATTCAGTGACCTTCAGCGCTCGACACTTAGATGCTGAACTGGTTCGCGATGAGAAGGCTCTCGAGCAATTTCTGAAGCTTGCGCCCTATTACATGATTATCGAGCCTCTGCTCAGCACTTTTAGTATTACGCATCGCATCCGAGGTATTCTTGGGGACGATTTTCGACAGGAGATGCCCAGCTTTGAGGGTTTGACGGTGCTATTGAATATGTCAGCGCGCACACTGCGTCGCCGTCTGGATAAAGAGGGCACCTCTTACCAGCGCATCAAAGATAATGCTCGGCGCGATGTGGCCATTTCAATGTTAAGTCGTGATCGACTGACGGTCAGTGAAGTGGCAGAGCAGGTTGGCTTCTCCGATCCGAGTGCGTTCCATCGTTCTTTCAAGAAATGGACAGGGGAATCTCCGGGCTCGTACCGCTAGTGTATTCGCTCTCGTAGGAAATCGAGAATTTCATCCTTTGCAATGAGCTCGGATGCTTCCCCACTCCGGCTTTTATACTCGATATTGCCATCCGCGAGTGCGCGATCGGCTATTACAATGCGATGCGGGATACCGATGAGCTCCATATCGGCGAACTTGACTCCCGGCCGTTCGTTGCGATCATCCAGCAGCACGTCCACACCGGCCGCCTGAAGTTGCTGGTAGAGGTCTTCGGCGCATCGCGCAACATCTTCTGACTTATGCATATTCAGTGGCACAATCGCCAACTGGAAGGGTGCCATGCTGTCAGGCCAGAGGATGCCATTGTCGTCGTGGTTTTGCTCGATGGCGGATGCCACGATTCGGCTTACCCCAATGCCATAGCAGCCCATGGTCACCGTGACATTTTTACCGTTTTCGTTCAGCACCTGAGCATTCATGGCCTCGCTGTATTTGGTGCCTAGCTGGAATATATGGCCGACCTCGATGCCGCGCATGATCTCCAGGCGACCTTTCCCGTCAGGACTCGGATCTCCGGCCACTACATTGCGCAGGTCTGCAATCGATCCAGAGGGGCAGTCCCGATCCCAGTTGACGCCTGTGAGATGAACGTCATCCGTGTTGGCGCCGCAAGTAAAGTTCGCCAGTTGCGCTGCGCTGCGATCGACAATGATCGGCAGTTCTAACCCTGCAGGGCCTAGCGAGCCAAAGCCTGTTCCACATGTGGCGCGCACGTGTTCTTCGTTTGCCATTTGCAGTGGGACAGCGACGTCGGGAAGCCTTTCTGCCTTAATAATGTTCAGTTGGTGGTCTCCCCGAAGGACCAAGGCCACTAACGAACCCTCCTCTTTACCGTCGACAATGAGTGTTTTAACGCTAGCGGCAGGGTCAATCGACAGGCGTATCGCCAGTTCCTCGATCGTCCTGACGCCGGGAGTAGACACTCTTTGTAGAGCAGCTGTCGGCTGCGGGCGCTCCACTGGGGAGGCAAGGGCTTCAGCCATTTCCACATTAGCGGCATAGTCACTGGTGTCACTGAACGCGATGGCGTCCTCGCCAGAACTTGCCAGCACATGGAACTCGTGTGAAGTGCTGCCACCAATACTGCCACTATCGGCGATTACCGGACGAAATTTCAGTCCTAGTCGGGTGAAAATAGTGGTGTAGGCGTCAAACATGACCTGATAAGTCTGCTCCAGCGATGTTTGGTCAATATGGAACGAGTACGCATCCTTCATTAAAAACTCGCGGGAACGCATGATACCGAATCGGGGCCGAATCTCATCCCGAACTTTAGTCTGTATCTGATAAAACTTAAGGGGCAGTTGTTTGTAGCTCTTGATTTCGTCACTTACCAGGCGGGTAATGACCTCTTCATGGGTAGGGCCGAGGCAAAACTCGCGCTGATGGCGATCTCGGATGCGCAGGAGCTCCGGACCGTATTCCTCCCAGCGCCCCGATTCCTGCCATAACTCGGCGGGTTGTAGCACCGGCATGCTCACTTCTTGTGCCCCAGCGGCATCCATTTCCTGACGAACAATGCACTCTACTTTGCGCAGAACGCGCAGACCTAGGGGTAGCCAGGTGTAGAGTCCCGCGGCTAATTTTCGAATCAGTCCAGCGCGAAGCATCAGCTGGTGGCTGATAACCTCCGCATCGGTAGGTGTTTCTTTTTGAGTTGCTATCAGGAATTGACTGGTGC
>JAPKBI010000314.1 GCA_028823475.1 Halioglobus sp.
TTGGTGGCGCGGGCTACATGCGCGCGACGCGAGTGGAACAGCTAATGCGCGATGCAAAAATCCTACAAATTTATGCAGGCACCGATGAAATGCAGATAGTAGCGATTGCCAAGGATCTCCTAGGCAGAGGGTAGACCGACAGTTGTAGCGCTGCTTCTGCATCGTAAAATTTAATACCATCAGTGCGACCGGCTAGACTTGCGTCTTACCGTTAGCGTCAAATTGGGTCACACCCGATCGGCGCCACCCAAAATCGCATGATTACCCTAACGCCCGATGCAGCTCCTCTGCCCGCGCTTTAAGGCCCATAGCGCAATCGTTGAAACCCTTCTCCACCTGCTCACCCAACTGCTCAATCATCGGGCCTGAAAATTCGCCACTAAATTCATCAATGCTGCAGTAGCGGCAACTGGATTCATCAATAGGCGTTATACGCTGAATCCGGTCCGCATGAATCGGATCGCCAGGTTTATTCTCCATGGACCATACAATGGTGTGTATGGGCTCAATTTTTGTCACATACTCCACCTGCGTCTGCAACCCATCACCCAAATCAACTTGCATTTCAAGCGGCGAACCCAGGACCGCCTCGCCTTTCATACTAGGGCAAAATGTGTTCCATAAGCCGTAGTTGGCAAAATCTAGAATGACGCCCCAGACCACTTCGGCCGGTGCATTGATGATAATTTCTTCACTCGAGACACTGTTAGCGGTAATCATTCTCAAACTCCTTTAGGTTACAGATACTCACCGGTCGACTAATTGGCGTAGCTGACCCCGCCATTAACGCGCCAAGTTTGCCCGTTGATCCATTCGCCATCATCGGACAGTAAGAATGCTACTGCACCGGCAACGTCTCCTGGCTCACCGTGGCGCTGACTCCGCACTCCCCTCAGCATCGAATCTTTCATGTCTTGGCTCATGTTTGCGTCCAGCTGCTCGGTCAGCACAAAGCCGGGGGATATCGTGTTGCAACGGATACCTTTAGGGCCCCACTTGGAGGCAATGTGGCGACACAGCGAATTAACCCCTGCCTTTGATGCGGCATAAGCCGGCCGCTCGGACTCCCCGATCACCGCCGCATCTGACGAGGTCAACACTACAGATCCACTGCCATGCTCCAGCATGTGTGGCAATGCGGCCCGCAACAGCATCGCTGTGCCGACCACATTTACCAGCAGAGTGCGCTCCCATAACGCGCTGTCATTACTGAGAATATCACCATCCACCAACACCGCCTGCAAGTCTGCTACGTTGGCGAACAGGCCATCAAGCCGACCGAAATATTCGACAGCTGAATCGACCAGGGCCGTAATCGTCACCCCATCGGACTGGTCAAAGTACCAAGCCATAGCATCAAAGCCGGCGGCATTCATTTCTTCGACCAAACCCTCGGCCGCTGCCATATTAAAATCACCAACGCCTACGCGCGCGCCCTCTTCACATAAGCGACGAACAGTGGCTGCGCCAATACCGGTAGCACCACCACAAACTAAAATTCTCTTTCCCTGCAAATTTTTCATAATGTGATCTCCAAAATCAGTTCCGCCGCACTGTTATGCACTACATGCGTTTGAGTGGGCCGGACGAATGTGACAGTATCTCTGCCTCATACGCCAATTTCCAGTGCAATTGGTCCGCTACACCGATGGAAACTGAACCAGGATGAAAATTTTCACCTTTTTTTGGAACAGAGTCACCGCAGCAGTCAGCACCCTGTTATTGCTGATTGTACTAATCGTACTTTTTATGGGGTATCGTCTGGCCAGCAGCGGGCAATCCGAAAATCAGACGAGGCTTAACAACAAACACGATTATCTGATCCAAATCAGTCAACACGATAAGACTAATCTAACCCCTCCCAACATTGTCTTTATCCTTTACGATGATATGGGCTACGGCGATGTGGGCGCAGGTGCAGAAGATAGCCTGATGATCGCCACCCCCAATATCAATACGTTAGCCGCCGACGGCGTCGTGCTGACAGACTTTTATTCCCCAGCACCGGTGTGCACTCCCTCACGCGCGGGGTATCTCACTGGACGACTGGCAGCGCGAGCGGGACTTCCCAATGTAGTCTTTCCGACTGGAGGCGCCAAGGGCTTTTTGTTCAATACAATGCTCACTCCGAAGGCCAATGTACGCCTGCCGGCAGAGGAAATTACGCTAGCGGAGCTGCTGAGCGCAGCGGGCTACGCCACCGGTATGGTCGGCAAATGGCACCTTGGAGATCGCAGCCCATCACTACCTAACGACATGGGGTTTGACAGTTACTTTGGCGCTTTATACAGCAACGACATGCAGCCCTTTGCGCTCTATGCCGACTACGACATCGCCGCTGAAGCACCGGTAGACCAACGCTTCCTAACCGAGCGCTACACTCAAGCGGCTACCAATTTCATCCAGCAACATGCCGAGGAACCCTTCTTCCTCTATTTCGCCCACAATTTTCCTCACGCGCCACTCTCTACTAGACCTGAGCGCAGCGGCACTTCTAGGGCTGGCCTTTATGGTGACGTGCTGGAGGAAATAGACGATAGCGTCGGTGCAATTGTTGCGGCACTGGAGCGCACTGGAAACTTGGACAATACACTGATCATCATCACCTCAGACAACGGCCCCTGGTTCCTAGGTGATGCAGGCGATCAGCGTGGCCGCAAAGGCAACACCTTCGAAGGCGGCATGCGGGTACCCTTTATTGCCCACTGGCCAGCGGCTATCGCGCCACACAGGACTGAACATGCAATGGCAATGGGCATTGATCTACTACCAACGATACTGGACCTATTACAGCTACCTGCGCCGCCGGATCGAACCCTCGATGGTCGTAGTATCCTTGGCATTTTGACTCAGGGCGGGCCTTCTCCGCACGATTATCTTTACTACTATGACGGTGAGACCCTGTTCGCATTGCGCGACCAGCACTTTAAGTACCGTGGACCTGCAGGCGTTGTCTATGGTACCGATCAGGCACCGATAGGTGTCGCCATACCAAAGAAAGAATGGCTTTTTGATCTCGCTGGAGACGCACGAGAATCCTACGATACATCCGATCGAAATCCGCAAGAATTGACGCGGCTGCGCTCTGCCTTCGACGCCAAGAATAAAGAAATGGCGAAAAACAAACGCGGCTGGAAGTAGATAATAGCGATTAATATTACGAATAATCAGACTGGCTTGACTGCCCGCCCGACTTCATAGAATCTGAGCTAACGCCCTAACACTGCATGAGGATCATGATTATGAACTATTCCATTGTTGGCAGCACACTGGTGCTTTTATTACTGGCTGCCTGTCAAAATACACCTCAAGTTCAAACCGGCGAAGATG
>JAPKBI010000037.1 GCA_028823475.1 Halioglobus sp.
GCCTAGATATCTGCCTCCGGGGCAAGAAATATCTGATACCAGCGTTTCCAGCTACTACAGACTTTGACCTAAGAACCAATACCCACTACTGTGCTTAACGAACGTTTAGTTGGTAGAGTTGATGGAGCCCACTCAAAAGAAACTTTTAGGCATTGCCGCCGAGCTTTTTGCTGAGCGTGGCTTCAGCGCCGTGTCGATGCGCGAGATTTCCGGCTGCGCCGGTATCACTCAGGCCGCGATATACCATCACTTTACTAACAAAGAAGCGCTGTATATTGCAGCGGTGGAATACCTTTATGAAGGCCAGACGACGGAGTTGGTCAGCCTAGCCAGCCAGCAAGAGGACCCCGAGACGCAATTGGCGGTTACCGTGTCTAGCCTGCTCACGTTATTTGATAAACAAGCCCAATTTCGTCGTATCTATTTTCGTGAACTCCTTGATGGTGACCAGAAACGCTTGAAGCTTTTGGCAGACGGCGTATTTCCCGAGATCCACCAGTTCCTGGTCGGCTTGATGGGGCAGCTTGCACCGCATATGGACAGCCACCTGCTGGTGCTCGATCTGACCGGACTGATCTTTCACCATCTTGAAGCCAGAAAGTTGTCGGCACAGTTGGATACCGGACGTGCCAAACATCAAAAATTACCGTATCTGGCAGACCATATTGTCGCCCTGCTACTGAATGGAGTGCGAACCCAGTGAAATTACTATCGGCTTTAATCTTGTTTATTTTGATCACTGCCTGTGGCGATCAAGCGCCGGACAGGACGCCGCAGTCTCAAGAGAGCGTGACGTCAGTCGTCGTGACGCACCCGCAGCTGCGCGATATCGATGACGTATTAACGGCACTGGGCAGTGTTGAGAGCATCAATGATCCCACCGTCTCTGCACAAGCGTCGGGACAGGTGGAGCAGATTGTGGTGCGAGAGGGTGACCGGGTAGAAGCGGGACAATTACTCGCGGCTCTGGACAGTACCCTGCATGCGATCGAGTCGGCCAAGTCTGCCGCAGAAGTTCGGCGCTACGGTGTATTGCTTGAGAACCAGGACAGCGAGGTAAAGCGCCTGCTCCGGCTGGCAGAATCCAAGTCGGTGTCGCGCGACAAGCTGGAAGATGAGCAGGCGCAACTGGAAATGCTGGCAGCGCAGCGTGATATTGCCCACAAACAGTGGGAGCAGCATCAGTATATAGAGTCGAAAACCCGTATTGTGGCGCCGCTGGATGGGTTGGTCACTCGTCGCTATATTTCGCCCGGAGATTATGTCAGCACCGGCCAGCCGTTGTTCGACTTGGTCAGTGTGAATCGCTTACGCGCCCGTATCGGCTTCCCTGAACATGATGCTTCCAGGATCGCAGTGGGCAACGAAGTGCACCTGACAACGCCTGCGTCGCCCGGCGTCACGGCCATCGGTGAAGTGGCGGCGGTTAACCCGCAGATCAATGTATACAACCGCGCCGTAGAGATTAGCGTTGAATTTGATAACCCCGGCGGTTGGCTGCCTGGTGGCAGTACCGATGTTGCCTTGGTGGTGGAGCGGCGTGCGCAGGCTCTCACAGTTCCTGCGATGGCAGTTGTCATCCGTGATGGCCGTGATGTGGTGTTTGTGGTTGCTGGCAACCAGGCTCGTGCGGTGCCGGTCACCGCTGGTTGGCGCGAGGCAGGATGGGTCGAAATTATCAGTGGCATTAAGATCACCGACCTGATCGTCGTCGAAGGTGCCGGTCTGCTCAGTAACGGTAGTCACATCGAAGTGGATGCACCTGCACTGTGAACATCATCGAATTATTCGTTCGCCGGCGGGTACTAGCCTATATGCTCAGCGCAGCATTGCTATTGTTTGGCTTTATCGGTCTACGCGGTATCGGCTTGGATAGGCTGCCCAATGTTAATCCGCCGTTAATTACCGTTACTACTGTGAACCCGGGCGCAAGTCCGGAAGTCATGGATGCCAGCGTCAGCTCGGTGCTGGAATCAGCGGTCAATGCCGTCGCAGGTATTGAGCATATTCAGTCAGTGTCTACTCCGGGTGTATCAGAGGTAATGGTTGAATTTATGTCCACCAAGGACCCTGATGTGGCGTTTACAGAGGTTCAGGCGAAGGTGAATCAGGTTATGAATGATCTGCCACGCGAGGCAGATACGCCCATCGTTGCAAAAATGGATATGAACGCCGAACCTGTTGCATGGCTGGTTTTAAAGGGTGACCGGTCGCTCAGCGAGTTGAACCAGATTGCGCTAACCCGGATCAAACGCCAGTTGGAAAATGTGAATGGCGTCGGTGGGGTGAGTATTGGCGGTGGCCGTGAACGCAAGATCCGGGTCGATCTGGATCTGTCGGCGATGGCAGCCCTTGGTATAACCGCCCAGGATGTGATGGCGGCTTTTACCCGTGAGCATGTCCAATTACCTGGGGGTTATCTTGTCGGCGGTATGCTGGAAAAGCTGCTGCATTTGGATCTAGAATTTCACAGCACGGCAGAGCTTTCTGATCTGGTAGTGATATGGCGAGAACAGGTGCCGGTGACGTTGTCAGACATTGCGATGATCAGTGATGGCTTAGATGACAAGCGCAGTGTGTCCCGATTCAATGGCGAGGACGCGCTGGCGATTGCCGTACGCAAGGTCAGGAATGCCAATACCGTGGCAATTGTCGATGAGATTAATGAGCGTCTGGACGTTGTGATTATTCCGTCTCTACCCGATGGCGTGGAACTGGTGGTGGCCAGCGATGCCTCAAGTATTATTTCCGGAACGGCCAATGCGCTTAAAAACCACATTGTAGAAGGCACGCTGTTGGCAGCGTTGGTGGTCTGGTTGTTTTTACTGAACGTGCCAGCCACCGCGATTATTACCACGGCGATACCAGTGTCGCTCGCTGGTGCAGTGGTGGTGATGTTTTTCGGTGGCTATACCTTCAACATCATGACCCTGAG
Source organism: Halioglobus sp. (assembly GCA_028823475.1). Taxonomy (GTDB): domain Bacteria; phylum Pseudomonadota; class Gammaproteobacteria; order Pseudomonadales; family Halieaceae; genus Marimicrobium. The sequence goes on from JAPKBI010000037.1 coordinate 2,936, forward strand.
CGGTTTGCTGTTGTTGATTGGGGTGGTGGTCGATGACGCCATTGTGGTGCTAGAAAATATTCATCGCCATATCGAGGCTGGGGAAACGGATCATGAGCAGGCAGCCATCGACGGCACCAATGAAGTGGTCTTTGCTGTGCTGGCAGCCACCCTAACCTTGGTGTGCATTTTTGCTACGGTGATTTTTATGGAAGGCATGATTGGCGTGTTCATGCGCTCGTTTGCAGTGGTGGTGTCGGTCGGCGTGGTGGCGTCGCTGTTTGTATCACTGAGTTTGACCCCGGCGTTGTGTGCACGATTTTTGAAGCGTGAGACGCGCGAACCGGGCTGGCTGGGCAAGCGTATTGCCAGGTTCCATCAGGGGCTAGAAGTGCTGTACCGACGGCTACTGGGTTTTAGTCTGAATCATCGCGTGATAGTGCTGGGGCTTACTGCGATGCTGGTTCTGTCCACCGGATGGTTTATGGGGCAGCTTGGCACTGAATTTTTCCCCGGCGATGATGAATCGCGTTTCCTAGTAAAGTTGAAGACACCGCTGGGGTCCTCGATTGACTACATGGAAGCAAAAATTGATCAGACTGAATTGATACTGGCCGATGTGCCCGAGGTGCAACGTGTACTGAGTACTGTCGGTACTGGTCATGGCAGTGCGGTGAATGAAGCCACGCTGAACGTTTTGCTGTCGGGTCAGGGCAGCCGTGATCGGTCGCAGCAGATAATTATGAACGAGGTGCGAACAGCGGTGCGGCGGGTGCCCGGTGTACAGGGCTTTGTCGGCGCCTACTCTATGTTTGGTTCTGGCGGTGAGCCTTTTGTCGCGTTTATTACCGGGCCAGATTTATACCGCGTGGCGGAACTGGCCGGCGAGATGGAGCAGCGCATGAAACGAATACCGGGTATGGGCGATGTGCGCATGGAACTGAAAATGGATCGGCCCCAGTTATATTTTGACGTTGACCGTAACCGGGCCCAAGCGCTGGGGATCAGTGCCCAGCAGATCGGCGACACGGTGCGGGTACTGGCGGGCGGTGCTGATATTGGTAAGTACAATGCACTGCCTGGTGATGGTGAGCGCTACGATGTGCGTCTCGCCGCGCGGCGTGACAGCATGCAGCTGGCCCGCGATCTGGAGAACGTCTACCTGCAGGGGCCGGCCAATCAATTGTTGCCCCTCGGTTCCGTGGTCGAGATTAAAGAATCACTGGGGCCTGCGAGTGTTAACCGCTTTGACCTGGCTTTTGCCGCTGAATTCAACTCGACCCCGGAAATGGACTTAGGCCAAGCCGTGAATGAGTTCAAGGCTCTGGGTGAGGAACTGCTGCCGCCGGGATATCACGTTGCATTGGCAGGACAGGCCGAAGAACTCGGCAAGTCAATTAATGCCATTTTATTTGTGTTCGCGACTGGCCTAATCCTGATTTATATGGTGCTGGCCAGTCAGTTCAATTCTTTCCTGCAACCGGTGCTGGTGATGCTTGCCCAACCGTTGGCCATCGTTGGCGGCGTAGTGGGATTGTGGGTGGCAGGCCATACCCTCAATATCTATTCGATGATTGGGCTGGTATTGCTGATCGGCTTAGTGTCAAAAAATTCCATCTTGCTAGTAGATTTGATCAACCGTTATCGCAGGCAGGGCATGGATACTGCAACGGCTATCCGGGAAGCGTGCCCGCGCCGCATGCGCCCGGTGTTAATGACCTCTTTAACCATTGTGCTGGCTATGCTGCCGGCTGCGGTTGGGGTAGGTGAGGGCGCGGGACAATACGGTCCACTAGCGGTAGCGGTGATTGGAGGGGTGGTGAGCTCTACACTGTTGACACTGCTGGTGGTGCCCGTGGCCTATTCGTTAATGGATCGGTGGTTGGTACACCAAGCGGTGGTAGCGGCTCAGGAGGGGTAGGGGGGCGATGTGTACCATGGGACATGTGCATTATTGGCTCCTCACAAACATCGCCAGTAGGGTTACATTTAAATTGCGCTGGCTGACTAGAAAAGCCTAGAAAGCTCAGGATTTTGTTCATTGAATTCTCTGGACCTTGTTTGAACTCCAGACCTATACCGATCTTGAGTTTCAAGCTTGAATGCCTTATGTTCAATTCAGCGTTTTAGGGGCCACAGCCTTCGGTCATCAACAGTTACGCGTCCAGGTCTAGCGCCATGGCGCTAAAAAAAATTTGGCGCACTATAAAAATAAAAGGGTGAAAAAATGTTATTAATGAAGAGCTCTTCTGGTCTAGGGCTACTATTGATTGCTTGCGGATTGCTTGCTGCATGCGGCGGTGGAGGCTCTTCCATCGGATCGAGCGCGGGCGCCGACGTTGGCTCAGCCGCATATTCGAGCCTGACTTATTACGCACATACGAAGTCCATCATCGACACTCGCTGCGTGACTTGTCACCAGGAAGGTGGACAAGCGCCTTTTTCACTGACCAGTTATTCCGAAGTTAAAGGCAAAAAGTCAGCCATCACTTTTGTGCTGGAGTCCAACACCATGCCCTTGCCTGGGTTCGAACCGCTGCGTGATTATGAGCGTGTCCTGCTGATGGATTGGCTGGAGAGCGGCGCTCCGCAAGGGCAGTCGACAATGTCGGAGGCGGTCACGCCTTATACCTATCACGGGCAGGTCAAGGCGATCCTTGATCAGAAGTGCGCAAGCTGTCATCGCCCGGATGATATTGCGCCCTTTTCGCTGACAAGTTATACGGAGGTTTATCCGCTGCGTTCGGCTATTGCGCATCAGGTGGGAACCGGTGCTATGCCTCCTTGGCCGCCTACCAACCATTACCTGCCAATTCAGGATAATCGATCCCTGTCCGATGACGACAAGGCGGTACTAGACTCTTGGATCAAGGGCGGTGCACCTGAGGGTAGCCCCGCAGATCATGTGCCCCGGCCAAGTAATAGCGTGGAGGTGGACTACAACATTCGAGTGTCAATCAATCAACCCTATACACCAGAAAGTGGGCCTGACGAGTATCGTTGCCTTATGGTTGACTGGCCACTTGATAAAACCGTCTATATAGACGCTGTCACGGTAGTTCCAGATGCGGTCGCGCAGGTGCATCATGTTTTTGCTGTGGTGGTCTCACCGGAAAATGTCCCAATTTTTGAAGACGCTGAAGCAAAAGACGGCAGGCCAGGTTTCAATTGTTGGGGTGCGCCATCACCTGAGGATGTGTTGGTGCCTCCAGAAACATTGACAGTATGGGCTCCCGGCAAGCGTGGCGGTTTTTTACCTGAAGGAACGGGAATTCGAATTGAGCCTGGGTCCAAAATTGCAATGCAGATGCATTACAATACCATTAATTCAGAGCCGATTCCTGATCAGTCCAGTCTTGATATTCACTACGTGGACAAAGTGGAACGCACGGCTGCAACTTTGTTCTTTTTGGATGTTGGGTGGGTATCGGAAGGCGGCATGCCTATTCCGGCAGGAGATCCTAACGTGACACATCAGTATGAGGGTGACCCCACTGAACTGATGGCTTTTGGGAACGCGTCTAAAGCGGGTGTGTTCCGGGGTGAACCCTTCGCCTTGCACAGCGCCTTTATGCATCAGCATGTGCTCGGCAAGTCAACTTCTGTTGAGCTGCTGCGCGAGGATGGCACTGAAGTGATGCTCATTGATATCCGCAACTGGGATTTTGACTGGCAGGATGAGTATTTCTTTGAAGAGGAAGTCATTGTGCAACCCGGTGACAGAATGCGGGTGACGTGTACCTGGGATAATTCAGCGTCCAACCAACAGTTTGTGAATGGCAAGCAGATTGAGCCACAGTACACCGAGTTTGGTGAGGGTACGCTCGATGAAATGTGCGTCAATTACTTTTTTGTTACACGTCTGAAGGATGAAGATATTGATAGGAAGCAAACTATCGCGCCCAGTGTTGCGTTCTACCAGCCCAAGCATCTGCAGGCTTTCCAGCCGGGAGGTTACGTCCCAGTCGAGTTGGTGGTGAATGCTTTTACTCTGCAGGAACCGGGTAGTGGTCATATCGGTCATGGTCATGATGCCCCAACACCATTTTCCACTGTCTCAGAGCTGAGCAGCGAAATTGTGCCGCTGCCACTGCCAACTGTTGAGCCCGATCACCAGGCGGGCCACTACCATCTCTATCTCGATGCCGAGGATGACAGTGCCGATCACCTTACACGTTGGGAGGCTTCCACGTTTTATTTATTGCCAGAAGGTATCCAGCCCGGAGAGCATACGCTGCGAGTTAGTCTGCGCAGTGATGATCATGAGCCGATAGGCGAGGAAAGTCGTATTACGTTTTTGGTGGTTGAAGAAGAGGGCGCGGGCGGCACCGAAATGGTGCAGAGCCTAATTGATGCAGGGGACTGGAAAATTCAAGGTGCGGCATCTGATTCTCTGTCAGCGCATCGTCCTGCAGTCGTTGAGTGCCCCGCCAACAGCTGGTATGAAGAGGGTGGTGCGCTGGAGGTAGAGACTGGTTACTGTAATTACTTCTCTGCGACACAGCCGATCAAGACTGCTGTAAACAAGGGCGACAATATTCACGTGGTTCTGTGGCATGGTCAATTGCGATTCGATCAACCCGAAGAAGCGCACGTAGCGATATCGCTGAATGGCATGGTCATCTGGGAAGATCAGATAGAAATACCCAATGACGGGAGTATCTATGATATTACGGTTCCTTCGACGGTGTCTGCGAAAATCGGCGACTCAGTGGAGTACCACGTGCACAATCACGGTAACAATACTTGGACATTGCTGACACTCAGTGTGGAGTCGGTTGGCAGCTAGCACCGCTAACATGCCACATAGGGTTACGAGCGATTATTCTATTGCGCGTCAGGCACAATAAGAACCTTGCCATTTCTGCCAGATTGCGCGGCGCGTTCGACCGCCTGCTTAATCTCACTAACGGTAAAACGCGAGTCAACATTCGCTTTGAGTGCACCGCTAGCGACCAGCGGAATTATTTGTCCAAAGGCCGCCTGCTTTTCTGTCATTGCTGCTGTCTCAAACCACTTAGATAGCCAAAAACCACGTATTCTAATGTCATTAAAAATCAGCATTCCTGGATTCAAGGTTACCGGTTTTCCAGACATCACGCCATAGGACACCACCGTACCTCCATAGCTGAGGCTTTGCGCCAGGCGAGTGAACGTTTTGCCGCCCACGGCATCTATCCCGAGTGCAATCGGTGCATTATCGGTAGCACTGGCAATTTTTGCGACAAGGTCTGGCCCATCGATTAACACGACATCGCCACCCTTTGACATCAAGTCTTCTGCTAAACCATCACGACGCACAACATTCACCGTCTTTATGCCGCGTTGCTTTGCGAGCTGAATAATGTACCCCCCGACGGCGGAGTTTGCAGCGCTGTGCACAAGCCAGTCGCCCTCTTCAAGATCGACAAAAGACGTCAACATCAGGAGTGCAGAAAGCGGATTAACCGCGGTCATAGAGAGTTGCTCAATGATTTCAGAACTGGGTGTTCCAAGATCCGGCAAGGGGATAAAGCTGGCAGCCGGTGCGATAATTTGATCACGCCAAGTGCCACCACCGACTAAAAGTACCTGCTGACCAACAACCAAGCGCGTCACTCCTGACGACGTCTCTATGACTTGGCCCACGCCTTCGCTGCCTGGGGTGGACGGTAACTCTGGGGCAATCCCATAGAGCCCAGAAATTTGCAGTAGGTTTGAGGGGTGAATAGGTGTCGCCAAGACCTTGACCCTAACCTCACCGCTCTTTAATGCACGCGCATTGTCCACTTTAACTTCCAGTACGTCTGCAGGTTTCCCCATCTGGCTAAATTCGACATACTTTAGCGAGGAACTGTCGTCAGGAGACGTGGGGCTGTTACTGTTTTCCCCTAGAACAAAAGGCGCTGCGCCTAGGGCAAGGGCTAAGATTGAAATAATAGAAAGTGTTTTCATGCTGCTGCTCCAAAGATAAATATTCATGATGATGGGTCGTGTTTGAAATGTTGATTACGTTGGAGGCTTTTCATCTCGCTCGAACCAACGGCCTAGGTATACTGCTACTAGCGTCCACAGGGCAGCTATGCCGGCCCCAACGAGCGCGACTGAAGCCAAGCCCAGCCCCAGACCCTGTGTTAGCCCAGTGAATAACCAGGCCATAACGGTGTCTCCTCCACGATAAGCGACAATGTCAATGACCGGCTTTGCTTTGAAGCGCGTTTCCCGGTCAACGCGAGTGAAGAGCATTTCCCGAGCAGGTCTGGTAACGGCGTAGTTCCCCGTACGCCGCAATATCTGTAAGCCTACCACCACCGCCATGACGGGTGAGATCGCTATCACAATCAAGCCAATGCAAATAAGCACTGGAACCAACGCTATAGTCACTGGCATGCCAAATTTGCTCATAATACGCCCGGTTGCAAATAACCCCGTAGCAATGGACAGAGTGTTGACCGCTAGGTCCATTTGCGCCCACACAGCTGTTCGCTCTGGTCGGCTTAAATCGGCCAGTAGATTTTTTAGCTCAAAGTAGACAAACGAGCTTATACCCGTGTATAGAAAAATGAATAAAGCGATCGCCAGCAAATAGGGGTTTGAAAAAAATAATTTAAAGCCCGCAAACGGGTTGCCGCCAATCTTCGCTGGTACATTTTGTGAAATAAAGTCCTGATCATGTAACTCTGAAGACTTCAGCGATTGTAAATGGAAGATGATCGGAATTGGCAGCAACAGCATACCGCTAGCAATTAACATCAAGTTGTCCGTACCTAAAGATTCTGAGAAGAATGAAGGTATAGCGGGGCCAATCAGGCCGCCGACACTGGCGCCTGCCGCAATGATGCCAAAAAGTCTGCCCGCTTGTTCTTTGTTGAACAGGTCCGACATAAAACTCCAGAATACTGAGATATGGAGCAGGCTAAAAACGCTGACCCAGACATAGAACGATTTATCGATTAATGTCCGATCGACAGAGCCTGACGCGGCCACATAAAAAACGACAAACGTCAGGGCAAAAAAACCGTACACCGTCGGCACTAAGAGCTGAAAGCGGAACCGTGATACAGCAACACCATAAAGCGCAACAACAGCAGTACTGATAAAGAAATTTATCGTCCATAACCAACTGACTTCTGCATCAGACCAATCACTGGCCATTGCGTCCCGCACAGGACGCAGGATGTAATACGCCGACATCAAGATAACGACAAAAAGAAAGGAGCTGAGCGTCGCGTTGACCTCGTGGGCTTCAATTCGTGAGACTCGTTTCAAAAGCCTGCTAATCGGGTTACTGCTGTCAGGCACGAATGAATTCTCTAAAGGTCTGCAGGTAAATTCACGGTCGATTTATTTTGCTCAAATAAACCAACAAATGATAGGGCCGAAAGTGGAGTGCGTGAAAAAAAATTCAGACAATCATTGTAGTAGCGGATTCTATGAGTAGTCAAATTAAACGGTTAAATGGATGGCTTGATCGTGGTCTTTTTCCGTCAAGTTCTCGAGGTCCTGGTAGCGCCACCGCGCGAAAAGAAGGATTATCAGAGCGCAGATCACGGTGACCTGTGCTATCTGAAACAGATCAATGTAATGGAATCCACGCGACAATAATGCGGACATTGCATAGCTCCCGCCCGCCATGCCCGCACCGAAACCCAGCGCCATACCACCCCAAAAGTGAGCGTGCCGAGACAGTCCCACTATTTCAAGCGTGCGGATAGATGAAAGCGCGACAACTCCGAAAAGGGAGACCCCGATCAAAAATGCCGAGCTGGCGACAACGATAACGGAGTCAAACAACAAGACCATGGCGATGGCAGTCGTCGCCATCATATAGTTAATCGACAAGCCCCAGCGGGTGCTGACCAACCGGGTTAATGGGCCAACATAAATTGCTCCGACGGCACATCCCACGCCAAGGATTGAAAAGAGTGAGCTGCTATCGCCAACACTAAGTCCTAAATCGTTGTGCATGTAGTCCGCCAAAAATAGCGTGTGAGGCACCACCGCAACGCTCATTAACGTATAGGCCGCTGTTATCAATAGCACCAGACGCCTCCGCCTAGGTGTAAGCGGTTGAATTGAAGCCGGGCTAGGCTCGCGCTCATGAGGCGCCATCGAAACAAAACGCCAAGCAACTGCAGCGACAAAAAATGTAATGGCGGCCTCCACGAACCAGCCGCCGCTCGGGCTCTTGACGATAAAAAAGGGTAACACCAAGCCGATAATGACGATTGCTATTCCACCCCCGCTAACGGCAAACCCAAGACACATGCTTTTTGCTTTAGCACTGACACTTCTCACCACTAACGCTGTCGTGTGAACCATCAAGGCGGCGGCGGCAAAGCCGGCTAACGATCGTCCTACAGCTAGCCATGCAAAGCCGAAGTTCCAAAAGCACATGCCTATGCCAATCACCGCGAGCAGCAGCGAGGTACGCATCAGCAACCGGATGCCCGTGATGCGAGGTAGCCAGAGTGCTGCCAAGCAACCGAGAATATAGCCGAGGCCATTAAACGCCCCCAGATACCCAGCCTCAGCCTTGGTGACCCAGTGCATTTCGATCAACGGAGGAATTAGAGGCCCGTAGGCAAAACGCGCAAGGCAGATTGATATGGCAAATAAACAAAACCCAGAAACGGTTGCATAGACAGGACCTGGGAGAGCTGTTTTCATTTCGTGGCCTGCGTGGGAGCGCTTATGGTCATAGGTTGGGTCACAGCCGCGATGGCGGCGGCTTTTTGCAACGCCTGTGCTCGCTGAGCTTGCTGAATCACATAGGCCCGAACAGCCTCGCTTTGTTTCGCGCTGATGTTATTGGCAAATGACGCCATGCCCAGGTCTTTCAGTTTTCCGCCTCGCACAACGTCCTCCCAGGCTGTTTCATCCCAAAGGTAAGCCGATCCTCTCAGGTCAGGAATCAATAAGCCTGATACGGCATTGAGTCCGTGACAACCCATGCAGACATCCTGATAAGTCTGATGTCCCAGTTGCAGTGTGGCATCGTTGGCCGTCAATTCTGGCGGATTAAACACTACCGTCGGTTTCCAAGTTACAGCGGGGAGGGTGGCTTTGCCTCCCAGTTTAAACGTCAGCACGCGACTAACATTCGGTAAACTTTCAGCCTGCACGTATTCGCCAAATACGAGTGCGAAGGCGCCGCCCCAACCCACATTGATTGAAATATATTGCTCTCCATCTATCTGGTAAGCGATAGGGGGTGCTACCACGCCGGTCTGCGTGGAAAAATCCCATAACTGTTCACCTGTATCAGCGCGATAGGCCACCAAGTTGCCGTCAGCGGTGCCTTGAAAGACAAGGTTGCCAGCCGTGGACAATACACCGCCATTCCATGACCCCTTGTGCTCGACACGCCATGCTTCTTTTTGTTGTACTGGGTCCCACGCTAGTAGGCGGCCTTGCACCAATGCGCCGATGGCATCTCGTTCGGCTTGATCATCGGGTAGGCCGCCCACCACGGAGTCTGTCCCTGTATTGGCAACACCAGGGTTATAAGCAAAGTTTTCGGGCTGCCCATACACTGCGGGGATATCCAGTACGGGAATATAGACTAGGCCGGTGGCCGGGCTGTATGACATCGGATGCCAGTTGTGTCCGCCAAGGTAGGACGGGTAGAGCATGAACGGAACCTCTGTATAGCGAGCTTCTGGCACTTCTACTGGCCGACCTGTTGCCATGTCGACGTGGGTTGCCCAGGTGATATTAATATAGTTCTCGGCTGATAATAGTTCGCCCGTCTCACGGTCTAGCACGTAGAAGAAGCCGTTTTTAGGTGCCTGCATCAGTATCTTTCTCACCGTGCCCCGCAGACTAATGTCGGCTAAAACAATGTGCTGTGTCGCGGTGTAGTCCCAGCTTTCGCCCGGTGTGGTCTGGTAGTGCCACACGTATTTACCCGTGTCTGGGCGAACGGCGACGATGGATGACAGGAACAGGTTGTCACCGCCCCCTGGAGAACGGATTTCCTGATTCCAGGGTGTGCCATTGCCGACGCCAAAATACAGTAGGTCCAGCTCAGGATCATAAGCCATTGAGTCCCAGACGGTGCCGCCCCCACCTCCAAGCTTCCACCATTGTCCATTCCATGTTGGGGCGGCCAGTGCCATCGCGTCGTTTTCAAATCCGAGCGCCGGGTCGCCGGGCACCGTATAGAAGCGCCATGCCATGGACCCATCCGCGACGTTGTAGGCGCTGATGTAGCCCCGTACACCAAATTCGGCGCCTCCGTTACCGATCATGACCTTACCCTTTACGACGCGAGGTGCGCCGGTAATGGTGTAAGGCAAAGCGGGGTCAAAAGTGGGCACCTCCCAGTTAACGATTCCGGTAGCAGCATCGAGTGCGAACAGACGCCCGTCCAGCGCACCGAAGAAGACCTGTCCTTGCCAGACTGCGACACCTCTATTAACCACATCGCAACAGGTATGTTTAGATTTTTCCTTGGCGACCTTCGGGTCGAACGTCCACAGTTTTTTGCCACTGCGAGCATCTATCGCATGCACAATGCTCCAGGCGGACGTCGTATACACAACCCCATTCACCATAAGAGAGGTCGCCTCGATGCCGCGTTTAGTTTTGAGGT